>CAYJDW010000033.1:0-26630 GCA_964368985.1 uncultured Myxococcales bacterium
CAAGCGCAAGAAGATTTTGATGGAGATGGTGTAGGAGATGCCTGTGATCCTTGTACTGATAGCGATGCCGATGGCGTAGGTGATCCGGGTTATGAGAATTTGCAATGCACTTTCCCAGGTGAAGCAGATAATTGCCCCTACGCAAGAAATTCCGAACAACAAGACATAGATTTCAACGGTTTTGGAGATGTTTGCGAACCCCATAGAGGAACAATAATACTTCCTCCACCAGTAATAGTAGGCGGTGGCGGAGGAGGCGGCGGAGGCGGTGGAGGCGGCGGCGGAGGAGGAAGCGCTCCTATTGCGCCCTCTGGTCGCCCAGGTGAAGGCGACTATGATCCGACAGCGATTGAACCGGGGAATTATGATGATGACACGAATAGTAACACAGCCCCGAGAAATCCCAGGAGCACAGAAGATGATGAGATCTCCTCTGTTGATGAAGAGGCCGCAGAATACTCAGGCTGCTCTGGAAATATTTTTGCCAATCTATCGGAGACAATGCTGATGTTCGCAGTTTTATTATTCTTACGACTGAGAAAGAATAAAAGTTTTCAAAGAGAGTAGGTACAGTGACTGCCAGAGCTTTAAGACCTAGCTCAGTAAAGTTAGGTCTCGGCAACGATGAAGGACTCTTGGTCTATAAACACTTTGGCAACAACATCATTTTCAAAGAAAATGGTTGCACTGACCGCACTAATGCGAAAAATTATTGTGATTGCAAATGCACGAGTGAGAGATTATTTGAGCGTTAAAAATGAGGCTTTAACGCTCGAAAGTTAATTTTTACCATTTGTGAAAATCATAGTTGATCCAGTTGTATATCACTTCGCTGGATGGCCGCGCTACGCTTGCAATGACGAATTGTCGGTAAAATTTTTTGGTTAGCCACCTCAAGAATTGGTTATTTGTTAGAGGATCGATCACTAAGCATGGTAATAGCAAGTCATAGCCTGAGGATCACCTGCATGAGCAAAACCTATAATAATTTAACCACTGCCATTTTGATAGAAGAAGCCATCAAGCGGGGCGAAGGTGTGTTGTCTGATGGCGGCGCCTTGATGGTTCAGACGGGCAAATATACCGGGCGATCACCGAGTGATAAATTTACTGTAGTCGACGATACGACGAGAGACTTAATTTGGTACAACGACGGCAACAAAAGAATGTCGCCGGAGCATGCCCAGCAATTATATGAAAAAGTTTCGCGTCATCTTCTCGATCGTGATCACTTTGTAATGGATTGTCGGGCTGGGGCAAACCTTGATCATAGTTTAAAAATTCGTGTTGTTACTGAGCGCGCGTGGCATGCGCTTTTTGTTCGCAATATGTTTCTCGACACAGAAGCGAACCACGAAGCGCCTTTTGAAATTTTTCATGCCCCGGGTTTTAAGGCGGATCCAAAAATAGATCACACCAATTCAGAATGCGCTATTGTGCTCGATTTTACGAAGCGACGCATCGTTATATGCGGCACGGAATATGCTGGTGAAGTGAAAAAGAGCGTCTTTACGGCGCTGAATTTTTTATTGCCTAACAAAGGCATCCTC
The DNA here is from genome assembly GCA_964368985.1 of uncultured Myxococcales bacterium. Taxonomy (GTDB): domain Bacteria; phylum Myxococcota; class UBA727; order UBA727; family JABDBI01. The sequence goes on from CAYJDW010000033.1 coordinate 1,551, forward strand.
GGCATGCACTGTTCCGCTAACAAAAATGCAGAGGGTGATGCGGCGATTTTTTTCGGGCTCAGCGGAACAGGGAAAACGACTCTATCGGCAGATAGTACGCGATCGCTGATTGGCGACGACGAGCATGGATGGGATGATCATGGTGTCTTTAATTTTGAAGGGGGCTGCTATGCCAAGGTTATTCGTTTGTCCAAAAAAGATGAACCAGAAATTTATGACGCCAGCACCAAGTTTAACTCTATTTTAGAAAATGTAGTTTTTGATGAAAAAAGTCGTGAAATTAATTTTAACGACGACAAATTTACCGAAAATACTCGATCAAGCTACGATATTTCTTTGATTCCCAATGCCTGCTTGAGCGGCCAAGGCGGCCATCCGAAGCATATAATCATGCTCACCTGTGATGCCTTTGGTGTCTTACCGCCTATCGCCAAATTGGATGCGGCGGGTGCGGCTTATCATTTTATCAATGGCTATACCGCTAAAGTGGCGGGAACGGAGCGTGGCATTACTGAGCCAAAAGCAGTGTTTTCTGCTTGTTTTGGTGCGCCTTTTATGGCGCACAAGCCTGGCGTTTATGCAAAGTTGCTCGAGGAAAAAATCGCTCGGCACGGCGTGCAATGTTGGCTGATAAATACGGGCTGGAGTGGCGGACCCTATGGCGTGGGGGAACGGATGAAAATTGCTTGGACCCGCCGCCTGCTTCATGCAGCTCTTGATGGCGAGCTGGAAAAAACTAGCTTTCGTCTCGACCCCATTTTCAATGTTCAGGTGCCAATCGAAGTACGCGAAGTTCCTAGTAAAATTCTTGACCCAAAGGCCGCCTGGGCAGATGAGAAGGCATATATCGCGCAAGCACAAAAATTGGCACAGCTCTTCACCGAAAACTTTAAGCCCTATTCAAGTTTGCTTAATGAGCAAGTAAGGAAAGCTGGACCCTTTATTAAAGAAACTTAGGACCTTACATGTCACCGATTCTTGAGCCCATCATAAAAAATGTGTCACCTGAACTCATGCATTCCTTAAAAGAGGCCATGCTTGCCACCAAAATTCCTGAGCTCAATAGTGATGCATGGTCGCTTAATATTTTGCGCGAAGTTATCCTCGAGGATCGCTTAAAAGTCAGCATTGTTTTGCCAACTTTTGGGCTTAAGTCTGAGAAGAGCATTGCCTTAGCCATAAAGAAAGCTTTGGTTGATCATGTTGAAGATCCCGAAAAAGTTGACCTTTTTGTCTATTCTGATGTGAAGCCCGCGGCCGTGCAGAGTATCAATAAAGAAGAGATTGCCGACGTGCGGAATGTTATTTTGGTGGCATCCGGCAAAGGCGGCGTGGGCAAAAGCACGGTGGCTAGCAATCTTGCGGTAGCAATGGCGCAGCTTGGCTGCCGGGTGGGTTTGCTTGATGCGGATGTTTATGGGCCATCCATCCCCCTTATGTTTGATTTGGAAGGCGAGGGCGAGGTCAAAGGATTTAAGGATCCCGCGAGTGAAACTACCTACATGGTTCCTCCCATCAAATACGATATCGCCCTTATGAGCATTGGCTTTCTGGTAGATACCGACGCACCGATGATTTGGCGCGGGCCCATGATTGCCTCTGCTTCCATGCAAATGTTTCACAATGTTTTTTGGGGACAGCTTGATTATTTGATTGTCGATTTACCACCCGGTACCGGTGATATTCAGCTGACGATTGCTCAAAAAATAAATGTCGCTGGAGCAATCATTGTCTCGACACCCCAGGATGTGGCGCTGAAGGATGTGGTACGCGCCAAACATATGTTCGATAAGGTGAGCATTCCGACTTTAGGCCTCATCGAGAACATGAGTTATTTTGTGTGTGATGGATGCGACAAACGCCATGAAATTTTTTCAAATGGCGGCGCGATTAAGCAAGCGCAGGATTTAGGTGTTAAAATTCTCGGCGAGATCCCGCTCGTTCCAGCTTTGAGAAGTGCCGCTGATGCTGGACAACCTTTAGCCTCCAAAGATCCAAAATCTTTGGTTGCTGATCAGTTTAAAGAAATCGCACATGAAATCTGTGCGTCAGTAACACTTATGGGCATGCGAGAAGAATTGCCCAATAACAGCGTGCTCAATAATCCAAAGAGGCCCGAGCCAGAGCCCGAGAAGAAGCGACGCTTGACAGTTTTGTAGTCATTAAAAAAGCCCGAAGAAGCTCCGGGCTTAGAATGCTTACAAAGGTTCAATTACTTAGGAAGAGAAGCTTTGAAGTCTTTATATGATTGAATAGTGCCAAGAAATTTCGAGATTGCGTTATTAGCCGTATTTTCGTCCTTGGTGAATGTTGGTGCCTTTGCTCCAGCTCTTCTTTCACTCTTTGGAGCATCACAAGCGACCTTAGCTGCAGCGGCTATGTGTTCGTTTCTTTTCGTTCGGCCTGAATACAATGCTGCGGGTTTAACTTTTTGTTTCCGCAGATCTTCCAAGAGTGCTTCACTCCCTTTTACACCCTTATCATTATTTTTTTCGAGAGCGAGCTTAACAGTATCCGCATCAATCTTGCCAATATTAGCTTTTACTGCTGATCTATAGTCTTTGCACTTTTGCTCATCAAATGTCCTCAATTTCGCTACCTCTGTGATGAGAATATTCGCCGAATATTGCTTTTCAATGATGTCTTTAATGTCCTCAGAGGCTAGGAATCTAATAGTTGCCGCCTCAACGTTGGTTTTTTCATCACCACTAAGCGAATCATAGGTCTTATCTCCCATGTTCGTAAGAAGAGTTTTGTCGGCGTCAGTGAATTTCTCATTTTTGGGCTCTTCTTTAGGTGGCGTAGGCTGTTTTGTGTTCTCATCCGTTGTTCTGTCGGGAACTGTCGTATTCAAATTCTTCCCCTTCGAATCATCGGTAGGGTCACAGGAAACAACAGTTATCACTGCGAAAATAACGGTAGTAATTGAAGCAAAATATCTAATCATAACTTATACCTATGGTTATTTGTTGTAAGTTCTTAAGTATCTATAACAATAGGTTTAAGTGTTGGCTGTTATCTTCTTTAAGAATCTAAAGTAATTGGCGATAAAATAAGCGCGACAAAGCGTAATATCATGAATATTAAAGGAAATTTTCAAAACTATGGATCTTATATAAGATCTGTTTTTGTATTAGAATCAAAGAAAAGCATTTGTTGAAGAAATCGAGCAGAAATAATTATTAGGCAGATTTTAGGCAAAATTACCTTTAAAGCTATTAAAATCACCTGCATTCTAAGGTCTCTTTAATTATAACCACTTATTCGAATATTCACAATAAACTAAACAAGTGAATAAATAGGAGAATTAGATGAAAACGAAACTTATCTTATTATTAGCAGCAGGATTTTTTGCAATTGGTATTTCAGCAACTACCGAAGATAATTTTGAAGCTATTGATGAAAATGGGGAACTCGTATTGAGCGAAGAAAATAGTGAGTTGTTTCTTGGGCGCTTGGGCGAACTTTTAGGAAGCGCAGCCGGAAAAGCTGTGGATGTTCTTATCGCGACTAAAGATTGGGTAAAAGGGGGACTCTCGTCGGCTAAGGACCTTGTAAAATCTGGCTATTCAAAAGCGGCGAGTTTAGCTGAAGAGATGGGATTAACAAAATTTATCAAAGATATTCCATTAAAAGTTCTCCAATCGGGTGAAGAAGCTATCATCCAATTTTTGTTCTCGGCAGGTAAAACCGGATTGAGCTTCGTTGGAGGAGTTATTAAGGATACGGTTACTTCAGGAGTTTCATCAGCAATCGCTGGAACTCTTTAATAAGTAATTATTGATGTATTAAAACCTATCATTTGATAGGTTTTTTTGTTTTTAAAGGCCATTTACTGTCGAGTCTTTTAGATGTCTTTGCTTCTCTTTAGTAACAAATAAAACTCCTTAAATCTCTAAGGTTTCCGAGAATACAGCTCCCTTGAAATGACTCCGATTGCGACATTTACTACCAGATAGAAACTCGTGCTTCGGGGGACAAGTAGAGAGTTTGACCTTCCTCTACATTGAAAGCCTCATACCAATCGTTAATATTGCGAAGCGAGGCAAAGGCGCGAATTTCTCCTGGCGAGTGTGGATTGGTGGCAAGCATTTTAAGTTTGCTCTCAGGATTCATGAGCGTCCGCCAAGCTTGGGCCCATCCGAGAAATACCCGTTGGATTCCGCTAAAGCCGTCGAGATCTTCGGTGCTTTGTCCATTAAGTGAGAGTTTATAAGCATCCAAACCCAAGAGAACTCCTCCAAGGTCGCCAATATTTTCGCCCATCGTCAGTGCTGGATTAATGTGGGAGCCAGGAGGAAGATCGGGAAAAGTGAAAGCTTGGTATTGGGCGCCAAGTTTCAGTGCTCGCTCATTAAACTGAGTTTCATCTTGCAAGGTCCACCACTCACGTAAGACGCCTGAACCATCGGATTTACGTCCCTGGTCATCAAATCCGTGGGTAATTTCATGGCCAATGATAGCGGCAATAGCCCCGTAGTTCACCGCGGAATCGGCCTGGGGATTAAAGAAGGGTGGTTGCAAAATAGCAGCAGGAAAGACGATCTCATTCAAGCTGAAATTATGATAAGCATTGACCGTCTGCGGCGTCATTCCCCATTTTTCTTTGTCGACTTCTTTTTCGATGCGCTGATAATCTTGCTCCCAATCAAATTGCAAACCGCGCATCAAATTTCCTAAAAGATCGTCTTCTCGAATAGTGAGGGTGGAATAGTCAAGCCATTTTGAGGGATAGCCGATTTTAACCCTAATCATGCTGAGCTTTTGGAGCGCTTGCTCCTTTGTTTCTTGACTCATCCATGAAAGGCCCTTGATGCGCCTTTTAAAGGCGACCAGTACATCGTCAACCAAAACTTCCATTTTGTTTTTAGAGTCTGGCGGGAAATACTGCGCTACATAGGTGCGGCCGATAGCTTCGCCCATGAGATTTTCAGCAGCACTGACGGCGCGTTTCCAGCGCGGGCGTTGTTCTTTTGCTCCCTCGAGAACTTGTGAACGAAATTCCCAAGTCGCCTTTACCAAACCACTTGAAAGGAAGGGAGCGGTTTTATCTGCTATATGAAAGGCGGCCCAAGCTTTGAGTGTGGCTAACGGTGTGTCAGCATAGATTTTTGCAAGCTTCAGAATCGCCGTATTTTGTCGCAAAGTTATTTGTTGAAGCTGCGTCAATTTGGCTGTTTCTAAAAATTTTTTCCAAGCAAAGTCTGGCATGCTCCCAATAAGGGCATCAATGGTGCTTGGGTTATAAGTTTTATCGCGATTCCGACTTTCAGCGCGGGTCCAATGTGCGTTTGCTACGCGTGTCTCCATGGCGAATATAGCGGCGGCATCCTTTTCGGGCTCATCCCATCCGATAAGTTTAAGCATGGTCTCGAGGTAACTTAGGTATTCCGCTCTGATGTGCTGCTTATCTTCGTCGAAATAATAACTGCGGTCAGGCAGACCTAAGCCCGACTGAGAAAGAAAAACCGTGTTTATCTTTGGATTTTTGTAGTCGGGTCCAATGCTGATTCGGAAAAAAGAATGACCAAAATCAAAATGTGAACGTGCCATTAACACCGCAAGTTCTTCGTGGTTTTTTAGGTCTTTTATGCTTCTAAGATAGGGTTCTAAGGGCTCAATACCGAGGTTCTCAATAATTTCTTCATTAAGAAAGCTGCGATAAATGGATGCGACTTTTTCTTCGTCTGATTCTGCAACAAGCTGAGAATGGTGAGCCCAATCTTTAATAATTGCGTGAACTCGTTCTTCGGACACATCTTCTAAAATATCGAAAGAGCCAATACTGGTCTTATCTGGTGGGATTTCTGTCCTTTCGGCCCAAGCACCATTTACATAGCCGTAAAAGTTATCTCCGGGTTTTTGGGAAGGGTCCATTCCGGTCAGATCAATGCCCCAAGACCCAAAGTCATTTGCCTGGAGCGGGGCGATAAAAAAGAAAAAGACTGCAGCAACTGGAATAAACCACTTTTTCATTGAGCTTTCCTTGTAATTGTTAAAATTTATATCAGGGAAAACTCCTGGACGCCTCGAGGCTATTCCTGTTTTATTTTATTCCCATAACATCCTGCCATACCAGCATTTGCATTTTTAAAAATTCCGGGGATTGACAGGCCTATCCCGCTGAGGCCTTTCCTAATCGTTATGACTTAGAAGTGAATAAAGGATTAATATGAATAGGCCAGTAAAAATAATATTTTTAGCGTTTTTATTTTTTATAGCATCTTGCGGCGAGCCTGGGGGGCCACCTGAAGGGCGGGCAAAGTTGGCGGGATGGAGCGCTTGAAGAGCTTTCCCAAGAAGCAAATAAATGCGCGAAAGGAATTTTTGGTGTTTCAGCAAATAAATGGACCAGGCCTTTCAAAAACCACAGGTGAGCATTACGGCAACAGCAATTTTTTTATCGTCTTTGATCAAAAACCGCTCACTAAGGTAACTTCTTCTGAAGTAAATGCAAGCTATGGGCATCAATGGACCGAGGCTAAAATTCTATTTCGAGATGTGCAGCAAGAACAGCTTCGAAAAGGGCGAAATCACGGAAAGTATTCTGGCTTTTTTCGTGGCCAAGTAATTGATTTTTGCACTCGCGTAGTGGACTGCAATGTTCTTTAAAAAGCTAAATTTAGAGATAAGGATTTATAATGCTAAGCAAGCTCACTCACATAACCATTTTCGTTGCAAATCAAGAAGAAGCCTTAGATTTTTACACAAAGAAGCTTCAGTTTAAAGTTCATACCGATGCAATGTTCGGCCCTGGTTTGCGTTGGCTCACGGTTGCACCCACAAAGCATCCAGATATGGAACTTTCTCTATTTCTCGCCGACACTCCCGAAGAGAAGGCCTTAGTGGGTAAGCAAAGTGCCAAAAAACCTCTTCTCGCTTTTGCTTGTGAAGATATTCATAAAACCTATGAAACCTTTAAAACCAATGGCGTTAAAATTGTGAGTGCCCCCACCACCGCATCGTGGGGAATCTCGATGGCCATAGAAGATCTTTATGGCAACGTTCTTTACATCGTGCAATCTTAAGGCCCTGAGTTCAGTGAGCAGCCGATGTCTTAGACCCATAAGAATATTTGACCTGTCAGTTTAAGACATCATCTTTACTCGATAAAATTTTAACACTCGAATTTTATGATTTAATACGTGAATAAGAAACTCGTTTCTTGCCCGCATACCAGCTGCGCGCTCGCTATATCGGAGGCCTATGACATTTTGGCCAAGAAAGACATTGAGAAATTCTTGTGTCATCTTGCACCGCGGGATTTGCCCTTCATAAAGCATAATAGCGAGGGACCTGATGATTCCCCCTCGCATATGAAGTCGGTACTTTTGCAGCAATCGCTTAGTTTAATGGTTGAAGAGGGGTGCTCGCTAGTCATATCGTTAATTTTAGTGTCAACGCGACGACCACCGGCGCCATTCTTAATCCGCGCATAATTGAAGTGCTTCAGTTTTCCATCACTTTGATCTGAATCCCTAAAAACCCCCACTTCTCAATATCCTTCGGGCTATTCCAAGCGTGATAAATAGCCAGGCCCTCCGCCATAGTGGCAACACCAGGCAAGGCTCTTGCAAGACCTTCCGTCGACAAATATTCCTTGAGCGACGGATATTTATTAATTCCCGTTACCAAGGCCTTAAAGCTTCTCGTTCCCTCAAAAAATTCAATGCAATCACCCACTTTGATTTTTTGGTAGATGAGAGAATTTTTTCGGCCTTCTACCGGCTTTTGCCCATTCTTCAACAGCGAAAACCAGGGCTCCTGGCAATGGATACGATGTTCAGTCATTATTTTCTCTCCTGCCCGATTCCAAATAGGAAAAATCTCCTAGCAGCGGAATAGGGTCACGTCCTTCAGTTTGATTTGGGATCTGCGCAGCCTTGTCCGTCTATCTGCAAATCCCCAAAGTTCCTTCTGATCCAATAAGAAATTTTGCCTGCTCCTCTGGATTCAACTTTGCTTTAATCCCCTCCCACACTTCAATAAATTTATCGGGCACCGATTTTTTGACGTTCAAGAGAAAGGCGGTATATAACCATACGATCACTGGCATGAAGAGAGAATTTCTCAATGGGCCTTATTTGAAAAATAAATAATTAGTTTGTGACGCCAAATTTATTCAGTACCCGCTATCAAAGCTTGGCAGCGAAAAAGCGTGAAGCTTTTCTGAGCACCTTGTCCCACGCTTTTTTGCGCCATCCTATCGCCAGAATTAGTGCCACATGGGGCCAAAGAAATGAGAGGCTAATAATGCATAGAATAGACAACCAAATGTTGAAGATTTATAAAGAGAGCACCAAGAAAGATAGTATTGAGGGTAAGCGGGTTTCCCCAGAAGAGGTGAGGGACTTGATCCTGCGTGCCCAGGAGATGAACGAAAGTTCTTCGGGGTCGTGCTTTAGTTCTTCAACTGGCCGTGGCGATAAGAATCTTAAGAGATTGGTAAAGAACCATAAAGATGATTTTAGCCACGAAAGCCGCACCATGATTAAAAATTATTTTAAAAATGGCCAGCTGCCCCATCTTGATGCTCCTCATCATTCCGGTCGCTTTAGCGGAAATAACTCACCAATAGTTATTCCCTTGAACCCTCAGCAGCCAGCTGCTGCCTCGGGAATGTTCATGCCGCCAAGACCAAGTCATCCAACGCCAACTCCAGCTGCTGTTGCAGTTTTGCCTTTGCCAAATCCAGGTTCAGTTCATGTTCCGGCTTTGTCTTTGCCAAATCCCGGTTCAGTTCATGTTCCGGCTTTGTCTTCCCCAAATCCTAATCATCCGGCTTATGTCCCCGTGCTGCCAGTTTTACCAAATTCTGGCTCCTCGGTGGGTGCTTCGCCAAGTCTGGTTTCATCCAATCCCAGTCACAGCTCTGTTGCGCCTGTTGCGCCAAATCCCGGTCTTGCTGGCAGTGGCTCGGGGATCGCTCGGCCGGTACCTGGCAATGGTCCGGTGGTAGTTCCTCCATCGAGTCCTAATGTTATTCCTGCGCCCAATACGCCTCCTCGTCCTGAAGCACCGGTGGTTGACAGTCCCGACCTCAGCGCTGGCAGTGGCATTGAGGGACCTAAAGGGAAGGAGATCCTTAAGTGGAAAGCGGTACATCCAACCTCATTTTACCATTGGTTTCCTATGCAAGAAACCAAACCTGGCGGGGATGCTACCAATAACCTCTATGCAATGAATGGCGCACTCGCAAAATTAGACATGCTCACTGGCGCTAATTCCCGTCAATATGAATTTGATCACAACCGCAAAGCTGTGGATGCCGGTAAGGAATTCGGTTGGTGGGGCCACTGCGACAAGGCTTCTACTCTGGCCTGCATCTTGGAAGCACCAAAGCATAACGTGACCATGATGACTCCTGATGGGAAAAAAGTAACCCTGAGCAAAAATGATATCCAAGGCTTAATGGTGAAGGTGGCTCCCCATCTCGCCACCCAAGTGGATTTCAAAGGTGAGCGCTATAATAACGAAAGGGATGACCCCAATGAGCCATATCCCGATGTATTTTTGGATGCACTGAAGGGCTGGGCCAAGGAAGGTTTGCCTTTTGTGATGGATATCGATCCGACCAAACAAGTTTGGAATTTCCCTTATGATCAAGCCACCGTCTATGAATCGAGTAAAGCACCGAAGGGATTTAATGCGGCGAGCTTGCCTCAAGATGGATCGGTGAAGTTTTATCATATCGAAATGGCTGGTACCGGATTTGATGCCAAGGCTCGAACCTATGAGTGCTATGTGCAAAGAGATGCGCAAGGCAAAACTATGAAGAGTGGTTGGATTAAGACCCCGAATACGCACAATAACCCAGATTTCATGTGGCGGCCTCATCCTGTAGGCGACCTGAGAGATGAAGCGATGTGGGTACCTCGAGGTAAATCAAGCAATCCTGAAGTAGATGCGCAAATCAAAAAAGTATTCGAAATATATTGGGCATCGATGGCTTAAGGCGGCCCTGTTCGAATCAGCGTTGTTGCCTAAATAGATTTTAAGGCAAAAAGTTATGCACCACGCTCCCTCGCCCGCTTGCGGGAGAGGGCCTGGGGAGAGGGTGGAGAAACGAAAACCTAGGGAATTCTCGTTCTTAAAATAACCTTTATATTTCTCCACTCTCTCCCTGGCCTCTCCCGCAAGCGGGCGAGGAGTTGTTGCGCGAAAATGAGTCGCAATTATGCAACAACGCTGTTCGAATCTAATAAAAGCGATCTTTAGGATCGCTTTTATTTTTTTATGGCCGATAAAAAATCTCTTCGCATTTGGTCATCGGTATTAAATCGACCTCGGTATTCGCTGGTGCAGGTGATACCTGTTTGTTTTTTAACCCCGCGCATCATCATGCAAAAATGATTGGCCTCAATGGATACCGCCACACCATGAGGTTCCAATAAATCATCGAGAGCCTGAGCGATTTCATGGTTGAGGTGTTCTTGTACTTGGAGGCGCTTGGCAAAAATATCAATGATGCGGCCAACTTTACTGAGTCCAATAATTTTTTTATTCGGCAAATATGCCACGTGAATCTGACCGAAAAATGGCAATAAATGGTGTTCGCAGAGTGAATAAAATTCGATATTTTTTTGCAAGATCATGCCGCTTGATTGGCAAGGAAAAATAGCATTGCCTGCCACATCGGCTACTGAAAAATGATAACCACTCGTAAGTTCAGTTAAGGATTTTGCGACACGTTTGGGCGTCTCAATCAAACCAGGACGTTCTAGATCTTCACCCAGAGATGAAAGTATTTGGGATACCGCATTTTTTATATTTTCATGCATAGCTAAATTACTCAGTATTAGGTGACCCTGGCTTTATAGCAAAGAACGATGGTTAATAAAGGCAGCATGACAAGATAAGCGGCTTTCAATCAAAGCCCCTGAAATCAAAGGAGAAAAACCCTTCAAGGTCTTCTCTAAGCGGGCATTGATTTCTTCAATTTGAGAGCAATTCAGCCCTTTCAGGGAATGCCCAATACGGCGGCTCAAGGCGTCATAGTCGACGGTTTGACTAAGATCATCATTCTTTGCCGCAAGCCTAAAATCTCCCTCCACTTGGAAAGAGACCAGAAGCTGGGCTTTTTGATTTTCGTCATAAGTGCAGGATTCAAGATCTATTATTAACTCTTCAACTCCCACTGAAATTTTATATTGCTGCATCATGAATTTAATATCTTTTCCAGGCTAAAGCTGTTCGTTTTTAAGGATTCAAGCATCGTAGTTTTGGGGCATAAAATCGCCAGGTCCGCGGTGCCTAGCTCATGGTGTTGCTTGGTTAATATTGATACTAATTGGCTCAATGATGGATTATGGCCGACCACTAAAATATGTCCACTCCCACTTTGATATTCCTGCACTACTTCCAAAACCTCTTCAACCTGGGCGTTATAAAGTCGTTGATCCAAAATGGGTGATGGGGGATTTGGAAGGTATTCGACCAAAAGCTCAAAGCTTTGGCTGGTGCGTAAAGAGGGGCTCACTAAAGCAAGATCGATTTCCAAATTCAGCTCATTTAGTTGCCTCGCAATTTTAGCCGGCTGCTTTTCACCATGTTTATTGAGTGGGCGATCAAAATCATCGAGGCTATAATCGGATTTATCGCTTTTTGCATGCCGCATGATGAGGAGCTTATTTTTTGTTGCCAACATAAATTTGCCTACCTGTTTTTTGTTGCTACTTAATCAAAAAACCAAGGAGACACTATGGAATTTAGACAAGTGGGCAAGAGCGGACTTTATATTAGTAAACTATCTTTAGGCACCATGACACTGGGAGAAGCAGAGAGTAGCTCCGTTTTTCACGGGATTGGCTGTGCCAAGGAAGAAGCTTTTAGGATTATGGATCTCGCGATCGATCAGGGGATCAATTGCTTCGATACCGCCAACATCTATGGCGGTCAGGGCATGGTGGAAAAGCTGATGGGGGACTATTTTAGTGCGAGAAAAAATCGCTCTAATTTGGTGGTCGCTACCAAGTTTCGTTTTTCAATGGGTGATTCGCCCCATGAGCACGGCGGATCCCGTAAGCATATTATGGATGCGGTGGAAGCGAGTTTAACGAGACTTAAGACCGATTATATCGATCTATATCAAATCCACATGCAGGATATTAATACGCCGGAAGAAGAAACTTTGCGTGCCCTCGACGATCTCACTCGTCAAGGAAAAATCCGTTATTTTGGCGCGAGTAATTATGCGGCTTATCGCTTTCTCGATGCCTTGCATGAGAGCGATAAGCTTCATTTAAATCGCTATTGCGCTTTGCAGATGCAATATAGTCTTTTATGTCGAGACATTGAACGTGAGCACGTGCCACTTTGCCTCAAGCACGACGTCGGTATTCTTGCTTGGTCACCTCTGGCCGGGGGATTTTTAAGCGGCAAATATATGCCAGGCCAAGCGCCAGCCAATACTCGCTTCAGTGTTCGGAAAGATTGGGGAGCGCGTTTTATGAATGATCGGAGTTTTAACGCAGTGGAAAAACTAAAGACCATTGCCGGCAATCTCGAGGTAAGTCCTTCTCAGGTGGCTTTGGCATGGCTCATGAAAAAACCAAAAGTCTCGTCGGTGATCATCGGCGCGCGCAGCACGACTCAGTTGATGGATAATATAAAATCTTTGGAAGTTAAGCTTAATGATGAGCATATGAATTATTTAGAGGAGGCCAGTGCTTTGCCAAAGCTTTATCCTTATAATTTCATCGCTTCCGAACAAGGTAGATGGTAGCTTTGAGGCCCACCAAATCGCTTCCTATCGGCACCCTGGATGCCGATTTTTTTATCCCTGATTTTTTTTTGAGTTAATACGTGAAGTTAGCCATAGAACTGGGCTAAAACTAAATTGCATCCCAATAGATTTGGTCTTGATGCTTTGACAACCAAAGAGGAACTGCAATGCGAAAAAAAATAACGTACATAGTTTGTGCGATAACGGCTTTAATGGCGGTAAATCAAGCTTTTGCCCAATCATCTCATGATGCCGTATCGGGGCCAGATGCTGATTTTGCCGATAACACGAGTAAATTTGAAATTGGCTCTCCCGACGGGAATTATAAATTAGGATTCGGTGGCCACTTGCAGTGGAATAATAACTTCACCTACCGCCCCGAGACCAAAATCAAAGATTTTAATACGGAAATCAGTCGGGCTCGCTTAAAACTCTACGGGAGCGCTTTCGATCCATCGATCACCTATTTGTTGCAGGTTCAATTTGAGGAACCAGGCACTGCTGGTGGGCGAGTCACTGCCCCTGCGAATCATTATCCAGTCAAGGGTTCGAGCACTCTGCGCGATTATTATGTTAATGCCGCCATCAACCCAGAATTTTTTCACGTAAGAGTGGGTAAATTTCGTACACCATTTTCTCGCCAACAGTTAATTTCTAGCTCGCAAATGCAATTCAACGATCAAAACAGCTCTAATAACGCCTTCCAGTTAACGAAAGACGGCCATGATATAGGCTTGATGTTCCACAACGGTTTTCATGACCCCATTGAATGGGCATTCGCTGCAGTGAGCAATGGCCTCGTTGCTCGTGTTGGCTATAACTACGGCGAAATCGACGGTTATGATTTTGCAGACTTTTCCGGCGGTGGCTTACGTTTCGGGGTTGCTCTTAATGGCTTTGCACACAGCAATTATAAAAACACTGAGTTTAAGAAGGATTTGCGTGGTGGTGCCGATTTTATTGTGAAATATGAAGGTCTTTCCACCAACGGCGCCTTTTACTATCGTCGTGCCAATGACAAAAATGAATTCGGTGGTGGCTTAGATGCTGGTTATCTCATCAAAGGTCGTTATGAACCAGTAGTGCGCTATTCATGGGTAAAAGATGACCAACCACATAACCAAGAAATCCGAGGTGGTTTTAACTATTATATTTATGGTCACCATCTAAAGGTTCAATCCTATGTCGGTCCAGACTTGATTGGGAGCAAGTTTGTTAAATGGGAAGGCGGCGCTCAGTTGCAATTTGCGCTTTAATATAAAGACGCATTCGAAAAAAAAGCCGAAATTTATTTTCGGCTTTTTCAATTTAAAGGCAAGCCTCAAATTATAGAGCATTTTTTTAATATATTATTAATAGTTCATGTTTGAAAGCTTAAAATGATAGTGTTTTGTTTTTTAATGGTGGGGACCATGAGAAAACAAAAAAATGCCGTTATTTTTCTTTCATTAAGTATGCTTTTTAATCAGGCTTTCGCTGAAGTGAGCATGTCTGGTCCGCGTTTGGGAGCCGCGGCAAATGACACGAACTCTTACAAGTCTGGCCAAGTTTTGGTTAAAACCATAGGAGATTTTCACGGGGATGAGTTGGATGATCTTTTAAGGTCCATAGGGGGACACCCAATAAAGCATTTTTCGCTCGTGCCGGGTCTCTCTCTTATTGAATATGATGATTCTTTAGCTATCGAAGATGTTATTGATGCCTTTAATAGGAGCGAACGCGTTGAATATGCGGAGCCTGATTATTATTACCGTGCCGCGGTGCAACTTGATCCTCGTTTCCCAGAGCAATGGTCATTTGAAAATAGTGGTCAAAACGGTGGATTAGTGGACGCCGACATCAATGCAAGCAGCATGTGGGAGCTTAGCTCAGGTAATCAAAATGTGGTGGTTGGGGTTATTGATACGGGAATTAACTATAACCACTTAGATCTGGCAGCGAACCTTTGGCATAACCTGTCAGAAATTCCAGCCAATGGCATCGACGAAGATCAAAATGGCTATGTGGATGATTTTTACGGCATTAATGCCATTAACGATAATGGAAATCCTTTCGATGATAATGCCCATGGAAGCCACGTTTCAGGCATTATCGGAGCTAAAGGAAATAATGCACTAGGCGTGGTTGGCGTCGCACAAAACGTACAAATAGCTTCGTGTAAATTTCTTAATGCTATAGGAAGTGGAGCAACTTCCGACGCTATTCAGTGTTTGCAATATTTTGCTAACTTAAAGAGGCGAGCTTTGAATCCGGTCAATATTATTGCCACCAACAATTCCTGGAGTGGTTCATCAAAATCTTCAGCTTTGTCCGATGCTATTAAGGCCCATCAAAATTTGGGCATCCTCTTTGTCGCGGCAGCCAGCAATGATGCTTCTGATAACGATAGCTTAGGAACCTATCCCGCCAATTTACCTCTCGCCAACATTATTTCCGTCGCAGCTACCGACAATAAAGATCTCTTAGCGTCCTTTTCCAATTACGGAAAACACACGGTTCATATTGCGGCTCCGGGGGTAAAAATATTAAGCACGGTACTCAATCAAGCCTATGGCGCATTTAGTGGCACATCCATGGCGACGCCCCATGTAACGGGACTCATAGCCATTATAAAATCTCGCTTTCCCACCTTGGACTACCGCATGATAAAAAACTTAGTTATCGCCGGGGGGACTCCGCTCGCTTCTTTGCAAAATAAGACTATTTCCGGCCGCAGAATCCGCGGTGCCGATGTGAACGCCGTAGGCTCTCTCACCTGCGTCAATCAAATTGTAAATCAAAGATTAACGCCCCAGGCCAATAGCGTGAGCACTCTAGGCCAAGATATTTTTCTCTCCGCCCTAAATATTAATTGCGGTTCATCCGCGGGACCTATCACGCTTTATAGCGACGATGCGCAGACCATAATTTTAGAAGACAATGGGCACAATGGCGACGTGACAGCCAATGATGGAATTTATAGTCTCTTGTGGCATCCTCAAGTGGCGGGCACTTTTCCCTTAAACTTTGGGAATGGTGATACCTTAACGGTGTCTGTTCTTTCAGGCCCAGAAGCACCGCTCTACCACGTGAGGGACACAGCTTTTTCCTATGAAACAATAGCTGGCATAGAGCTTAAAGCTGCAGACGAAAGTGTTCACACACTGGTAGCGCCCTTTCCTATAAAATTTAATGGCAATGCCGCAGGCTTTCAGACGCTCTATGTAGGGAGCAATGGCAATATTAGTTTCACCGATCACAGTAATCCCGGTTATTTAAATAGGTCTTTGCCCACCAATACGGTGCAATCTTTGGTCGCTCCTTATTGGGATGATTTAGCGCCAACAAGCGGCGTCTCTGATATTTTTGTGGCAACTACTGGTGTTGCTCCGAATCGTAAGCTGGTCGTGGAATGGCGCAATATGAAACAAGTGAGCGCGAGCGGTGCGGCAACTTTTCAAACGGTATTTTTTGAAAATAGCGCCGATATCCGTTTTAATTATTTAGATACAGATTTGGGAAATATCAATTATAACTTCGGCAAGTCTGCCACCATAGGTATTCAGAGTGCAGGCAATGTGGTTACGCCTTATAGTTTTAATGCGCCCAATATTAGCTCATCGAAGTCATTGCTGTTTCGTCTCTAGCCGTTTTTCCCCACTGGCCTTTCTTAAGAAAAGCTGGTGGGCTAATTTTTCAAAAAATTTTCGGGGCAAGTTATCCCCATGTTTTTTGCTCATTTAATAGTATTAGTTTAGTTTAATATAGGCATGTTAATCTTATTAATGGTGACAATATATGTGTCGTGTTTGGTTGTTAATGATTGTTTTTTATCTGCTTGGTGGGAAATCTTTTGCTCAGCAAAATGACGTGAAGCCTGACTTAAAACTTAGCAATGGTCGTATGAATATTGCGGGAAACCTGAGCTTTCCTATTGAAACCAATCGTCATGAACAATCTTTCTTAGGCCTTAATATTGGACCTCAATTTGGCATTTTTCTCGCTAAAAATTTTGAGCTGAGATCTTATTTTAATCTCTCTGCTCATTATGAGTTTTCTCATCAGGAACATCTTACCGATACGCCAATTTTTTGGGATGTGGGTACCGACGCCATCTATTATTTTGAAACGCCGTGGCTGGTGCGCCCTTATTTAGGCATCGGTTTGGGTTTAGGTTTTATGGGCTTTAACATTTATAGCCTTAACGTCATTGCTGATATTCCTTTGGGGATTTTGATAAGTCTTCATGAGGATTTTGCCATCGATATTGGTGTGCCCACACGTATTCGTATGGCCATGCGTTCTTTAGTCGACCGCGTTCAGGTAACGCCAGGTCTCATCGGTATTCGCTATTTTTTCAATTAAAGCTGTGGGTAAAACCTTGAAAAATTTTCTCATACCAGTTGTTATGATACCGCTCTTAAGCTCTTGTTTTCCGGTCGGTGATTTGCTTCCTGATTTTGAGCCCTTTTCGAAAGAGCTTTCTATCGAAGCCAAAAATAAATGCGTCGAGGAAAATCCGAAACTCACAGCCGAAACGTGCGATGTAAAAAAATGCTTTGCATCGCCACTAACCCTCGTGGCTATGCAAGAACTTCTCATGGAAGCATCTGAAGTGCTCAATGAAATAGGTATAACTTGGTTTTTAGAGAGTGGGTCAGCTATTGCTGCTGAAAGGTTCAATGCTCATCTTCCTTGGGATGATGACGTTGATTTGGGAGTATTTGCCGACCAAATCAACGAGCAAATTCTAAGTGAAATAGAAAATAAATTTCGTAAAAAAGGTCTAGAGTTTAAGCCCTTATGGGGCACAAAATTAATGCAAAATATTACTGGTTACCAAGGTTTGTTCCAAGTTGCTTATGGTGAAAGCCGTTTTTATCGCCTAATTTTAAGTGAAAAACCAACTATCGATAAAGTGGATTTGCATAACCTGTGGCTGCGCTATGTGAATGCTAGTTCTATGTTGCCCCATTTAGATGTTTTTATATATGAAGAAACCAGCCCCGGCAATTATAGCTATAAAGCACGCCATTTTGCAGCTGCGCAATTTAAAAATAAGACTTTAGCCAAAGACAGCCTTGTTCCTACCAAAGAAATTTCGGTTTTGGGAAAAAACTTTCCGACCATAAGAAATATCAGCGAATTTTCCAAAGTCTCTTATCGAACGGATGATATTATCAATAATTTTTACATCGATAGGAATCATTCGGCAGGTTGCAAAGCCATGAATTTTCCGGATATTAGAAAACATCCGGAACTCTTAAACTTTATTCTAGATTATTTGGATTATAGTTTCTCCCGCCCAGCGGCTAAAGCGCTAGGGATGAGTTTTGATCGGAGTGCGGTTTATAAGAGGTTTTTTCCCTAAGAGAGCGAAGCGAAGGATATGCCCGCTTTAAAGAGATTAATTTGTCATACTCGGGCTTGACCCGAGTATCCAGTTTATGAGGTACTGCGTGGATCCTCGTGTCAAGCACGAGGATGACAAAAAAGTCTAATTTGTCATCCTTTGTAAAACAGGTCGGTTATCGCTTTTCGAGCGGAACAAAGCGCTTTGCGTTGGCTCTCCTCGTGAGCATCATGAGGGTAGAATCTTTTTTAGCTTTATCAATAATAGTTTTTAGCTGATCAGCCGACTTAATCCCAACTCCATCAACTTCAGTGATAACATCGCCAGGTTGCAGGCTCGCAAATTCAGCAGAACTGCGGCGCGCAACGCCTACGACCTGAGCACCCGGATTTTTCTCCGATAAACCGAGCTCTTTTTTTACTTGTGTGGGGGTATCACTAAGTTCTAGACCCACACTTTCAAGCGTTAGTGTTGCTTGGCTATCCTTAGTGGGTTTAGAGAATTGCGCGGTGGGGCCAGCTTTCTTTTCTAGTTTGACGTTCAGGATTCTATAGCCTTCACCTTTTCTAAATATTTTTAGTTTTACTATTTGGCCAATGCCGCGATAGGCAGTGTGTTGGCGCAAGTTAAATGAGTCAGCAACTTTTTTGTCATCGATTTCAAGAATGACATCCATTGCTTTGAGACCGGCTTTTTCTGCTGGTGTATTGGGCATAACTTGTACCACCACTGCGCCATTTTCGTTTTCTGAAAGACCCAAAGCCTTCGCATATTGGGGCGTTAAATCGGTGGGTTCCACCCCTAAAAATGCTTTGTCAATTTGGCCATTTTGCAAAAGCTGCGGCAGCATGGTTTTAATAATGTTAATTGGTACGCAAAAAGCGATGGCCTGACCTGAGGCCAAAATGGATTCACTTACCCCAACCACGCGACCAGCGACGTCAAGCACCGGGCCACCAGAATTTCCTGGATTGATGGGCATTTGCATCTGAATGAGCTCCACAAAAAGATCACGGCCTGAAGGTCGAATTCCTCCTCGGTGTTTTTGTGAAACAATACCAGTATTCACCGATTGAACGAGGCCGAGTGGACTTCCCAAGGCCATGACGGGATCGCCTAGGCGCAATTTATCGGAATCACCTAAGGGTAAGAAAGGCCATTTAACTTTTTCTTTTTCTTCAGTTTTTAGTTTAATCAGCGCAATATCAAGGGCTTCATCAGAACCGATTATTTCCGCATCATATTCGCGAGCCTTGGTGCCGACGGTAACACGAATTTTTTGGGCACCATCAATGACATGCTGATTGGTAATAATATAACCATCTTCATTAATGATAAAACCACTGCCTTGGCCTCGTTGTTTCTCCGGAGGCATGGGCATAAAAAAGCGAAAGGGGCCGGGCAGGCCAGGAAATTCCAAAGTGGGCTGTTCGACCATGGCTTCGGTAGTAATAACCACCACCGCTGGCTGGGATTTTTCCACCAGTGGCGCCCATGATGGGATATTTAGGGTCTGTTTCAGTGCTTCTTTCTCATTAATTTCTCGCCATAGATTTGGGACGATTAACAAAAAGGCTGAAGAACTGATAAGGCCGGCTAACAGGCCTAAGGAAATCGACCTAAGTTTTAGTCGCGTGGGCATTTTTCATCTCCAATAAATTTTTTTTGCTCTTAGTTCTGGTAATCACCGAAGGATTGATCGGCTAGTATATTCATGTAGTTAAAAGCGATGGCAAGAGGTTCTTATGCGAAGTTTAAGTTTTTTTTTAGCAATTTTTTTAATAAATTCAATGGTTTTAGCTGATAAGCCTGATGAAATAAAAAAAAATACCGTGGCCAGTCAACCTAAATTGCTGGAGTCAGTGGAGGCCTTGATTGCATTAAAGCAATATAATCAAGCCACCCTATTAGTTAAACAAAAATTATCCGCTGGACTCGATAAAGATATTGCTAATTATTTGCTTGCCCGTATCGCGCTCTCCGCATCAAAGATGAAAGAATGGCGCATTTATGTGGCTCAGTTAGCTGCTTCACCATTGTTTGCTAATACCCAAATCGTTGCTGAAATTTTTTCTGCGCTTCCCTTAGAAGAGCAGAAGTGGCTGGCAAAAACCTTAACTAGCAGTGCCTTATTTCAGACCCCGCCGCCCAGTCAATGTCCTTTTTATGAACTTGATTCCCGCTCATTGCGAGGACAATTTTTGATTGAGGTTTTGGAAAAAACCGCACTCCCATCTTTTGTGAATAATAATCTTTTTAGCGAACTTTATCTCCACATGCCGGAAACCGTTGCAAGTGAGCGTTATGCTTTGGATAAAAGATTTTTAGCGTGGCAAAAATCCTTATCAGCCGCTGATTTTGTGGTGCGCATGAATAATCTCATGCTTTTTGGTAAAAACGCCGAAGCCCGCAGCACTTCAGAAAATGCGATAAGTATTTTGAAAAAGATAACTGACGACGAGAAATGTGAATTTCGTTATCAAAATGCCAAGCTCGAGAGAAAAAATCGCAACTACAAAAAAGCGCGTGAAGAATTTCAAGCCATAGCAGAAAGTTGCGGTCCCGACCTAAAACTTCGCGCTCGTTACATGGACCTCATGTTGGCCTCGATGGCAGGTGATGTAAGTTTCCGACCGCAATTTGATCTATTTGTGGCGGATTATCCTACCCATGGATTTAGCGACGACGTGCTATTTTTTGCAGCCACGATGGAACGCGGTGCGGGTGATTTTGAAAGCATGCTTGCCACGCTGGATAATTTAATAAAAAAATTTCCTAGCGGCGACATGATCGAAAAAGCTTTATTTCTTAAGGGTTTTGAACTCGCAAAGCTT
Organism: uncultured Myxococcales bacterium; assembly: GCA_964368985.1. Lineage (GTDB taxonomy): Bacteria > Myxococcota > UBA727 > UBA727 > JABDBI01. The sequence goes on from CAYJDW010000033.1 coordinate 22,441, forward strand.
GGAAAAATTCAGTTGGCTTTGCCCGTTTTAACAAGTCTTCGAGAAAAGTCTGTTCCCGATTCGTTATCCTATCAGCAGGCTCACTATTGGCTCGCGCGCTTGAGTATTTTTAGCGACGTTAAGAGTCTCAAAACACCCCAAAATAAAAATCTTCCTCAAGTAAAAAAGCAGTTGACTGAATTGGTTTTTTCCCGCTCACCGACGGTATATTCGTGGCTATCATTGCAGTTATTAAGGGAATTAAAACAAAAGGTGGTGCAGCCTAAAAAGTCTCTTGTCTCAAAGAGTGAGAGCCCTTCTTCCGATCCCACTCTCGTCCTAGTTAAAAAGTTAATTGATGCAGGCTTCAGTAAAGAACCCTTAGCACTGCTAGAAGAAAAAATTATTTCGCCAAGCGATGAATCAGGAATTTTCACCGCGGCCAAATTTTTTGTCGACTTAAAAAGACCTGAAATGGGCTATCAAAAATTAATCCAATGCAATCAAAAAGTTGCTGCCATCCTCGCTAAATCCCCGAGTCTTTATCAAACGATTTCTTTACCCAAGCCCTATGCCGCACAAGTTGCCAATGCCACTAAGCATGCCGATGTGCCACCTAATCTGATTTATGCCATTATGAGGCGAGAAAGCAGTGGGCTCACTAAAGCGCGCTCCTGGGCAGGGGCTCGTGGGCTTCTACAAATGATGAAGGCTACTGCCGATGAACAAGCAAAGAAGCTTGGAATTAAACTTTCGAGCGAAGAAGATTTGCACATTCCCGAGCTTAATCTCCTGCTGGGCTCTTCGTTAATCCAAAATCATTTGCAGCGCTTCGGCAATTTAGCGGTGGCATTGTCGGCCTATAATGCCGGCCCAGGAGCAGCGCGCACCTTTATCCGAAACAACGATGGCGCTCCGCTCGATGCCTTTATTGAAAGCATTTCCTTCGAGGAAACCAACCGTTACGCAAAGAATGTGCTCGGCGGGTTTTTTAGCTATGCGTTAAAAGACGGGCTTAATTCCGTACCTTCATTGGATTTATATGTCGCGAAAAAATAACTCATCGCTCTTTAATAGTGACGATAGGAACTTGCCCTTAAACAGCTGAGCCCTAAACCCATATTTTTTAGCGGCTTCGATATTTATAACTTGATCATCGATGAGCATAATTTCATCTCGATCAACTGGGAGAATTTTTCCCAGCTGCTGAAAAAACCGTGGATGTGGTTTTAATTGTTTTTGCTCGAACGAAACAATTGAATTGTTAATGGCGAATGGGGAGGCTTTGATTTGCTTTAAAAAATAGCCGTAATGAAGCTCATTGATATTGCTGAAAAAAATATAGGGAAGAGCAATGTTCTCAAAAAAATCCTTAACTTCTCCTACCCTTAACATGCTTATGAAGATATTTTTAAAGCTCTCTCGCGAAATATTTAGTTTGGCACTCATCGTAGCGACAAATTTCTCTGCACTGATGAGTCCTTTTTGTAAGCGCCAAAAATCAGCGTTAAATATATCCTGAAGAGAGAGTTGAGCTTTTAGGCATAAAAAATTTAATTCACTTTTATCGATACTAGCCAACACACCGCCGATATCCAGAGCAAGCAGCTTCATGCATAAGGCCAATCACGCAAAATCAGTTGTTCTACCACCAAGCGCGGGTTGATATTTCTTTCTAATAAATCACAAGCATGACTCAAAGCATTGCCTATGCTGAGCACGAGCACCGGGTGTAAGAGGTGGTGAGGATTGTCGGGTTCATAAAAAGACCTAAGAAGCGTATGGCACTCCTCGTGAATATTTTCCAACTCAACTAAAAGCTCTGCTCGTGAAGAGCTAAATTGTTCGCATAATTTAAAGCGTTGGGTAGGACGCACTTGGGTAATGGCATTAATTTTTTTAACAATGTTTTCATCTGGCTCTTTGGTCAGCAAAGAGGGTTTAACAAAAACTGAAATTAATCGAGAGGCTATGGTTGGTAATACCGAGGTCCTCGATGGTGCGAGGCCTATAAAAACCTTTTTTGCACCACTCTCTTCAATTGATTTAAGCAGGGCATTAGCGGCCCCTTTAGTTATTTGATGTATATGAGTGATGATAAAAATAGCGAGACCATCTTCATAATTAGCCTTCTGATTCTCGGTGATGATGCTGCGCACTTGATCAATTTTGATGTCACCGCTCAAGTTTTTTGCTTCACCCTCCTCGGTCTCACTATGCGCAGGCTCGATGTAGGTAATATTTGGATGGCATTTGGCGAGGACCCGTAAACAGTTATGACACGTTCCACAACCGTGATTTTTTTCATTTTTCAAGCACAACCAAGCCATTGATAAAGCCGTGGCTCGTTGCAAACGATCTTCGTGCAAGGCCCCGGTTATAAGTAAATTATTCATAGCTTCACCACCCAAAGTGTAATTATGATGTTGGGCAAATAATGCAATCACAAAAGTTAGACGGGCCAGGCAGTTTTTAAAATCAAACGAAAATGAATTTATTTATGGTGAAAATATAAAGAGCATGTTGGGAGAGAAGATATATTTAAATCTAAATTTAACGATAATAGTTATATGCTGGGACAGTGTTGCGTAAAAAAATCGTTAAATATTCGCGACGAAGAGCAAATATGCAACTACGTCCCTCTGAGGAATGCTCCCTAAAACTGCAGTTTTTGTCTGCGTCACGTCCTCAACTTTGACCGATATCCTTCGATTATCTGACCGATTATATTTATCAAATGCCAGTTTTTTAAGTTGAATGCTCGTGAACGAGTGAACAGGGATTGAAGACCATTTATAGGCAAGTGATAAATTGAAAAGAATATGGATAAAGATTCGACTAGGTCGCCCGAATAAGACACCATAGTGTTGAGGGTAGTTTACTACTCATAAGAGCTGTAGGCAGCATTGCTAAACGATTGAATGGTAAGAGGAGAGTACAAAGATGGCAGAAAAAGTCCTCAAAGCAGGCATCACCCGAAAACCGGGTTGGTTGTACTACCTTGATCGCAATCTAAATGTCTTTAGAGCAAAAATGGTTCGTGGCGGCGAAAAGAAAGGTCGTGGCCAAAAACCTGAGCTTGTATTGAAGTCAGGATTGCGCAGGGATGAAAATTTTCTTTATTACGTAGATAAAGCAGGAGATATAGCACGCGTGAAAGCAAGCAGAGGCGGTAGTGCCAAAAAAGGTAAAGGTAAAAAAGCAGCAGTGGCCAAGAAATCGGCAGCACTGAAGAAAAAATTGCAAGCTAAGAAACAAGCTGCACTAAAGAAAAAAGTTCTAGCTAAGAAAAAAGCTGTAGAGAAGAAAAAAGTTCAAGCAGCGAAAAAAGCAGCAGTGAAAAAACGTCTAGCTGACAAAAAAGCCGCAGCAAAGGCGAAAAAAGACGCAGCAAAAGCTAAAAAAGCAGGTGGCGCTAAAAAATCCTCCGCTAAGAGCTCCAGCCGCAAAAAACCAGCAGCTAAAAAAGCAGCACCTCGTAAGAAAGCAGCTGCCAAGAAAAAGTCAGCAGCTAAAAAGCCAGCAGCTAAAAAAGCGGCAAAAAAAGCAGCCCCTCGTAAGAAAGTAGCTGCCAAAAAAGCAGCTCCAAAGAAAAAGCCAGTAAGAAGTGCAGGCGCTAAGAATAAAGCCAAAAAGAGAGCAGCTTAATAACTGTTTTTTTGTTTCCTGAAAAAGTTGTCGGTACTAGTCCGGCAACTTTTTTTTATTTCATCTTTGAGAGTCGAACGCCATAAAAAGTGGTTACTGCGTTGGGAGTGGTAAATTTTTCTGAAAGAGAGCGAAGCGAACGATATACCCACAGGCGTTGTTGCATAAATGTGGACCGTTTTACCTCAACAACTCCTCGCCCGCTTGCGGGAGAGGCTAGGGAGAGGGTGGAGAAACATAAACGTAATTTTATCGACGAGATTCCCTATGTTTTCGTTTCTCCACCCTCTCCCCGAGCCCTCTCCCGCAAGCGGGCGAGGGAGCGTAAGTGCAGACCCTTAGCCTCAAAATTTATTTATGCAACAACGCTGGCTTGACCCGGAATGACAACGTAGACAAAGAATGGGCATTTATTACCTTTTCTCGCTCAAGGCAACTTATAATCCCCCCACAAACAACTTCAGCCCCTTCAATAACATCTTCACCGCAATCAGCGCACAGATCATCCCAATCATTCTTTCCGCCACATGCATGCCCGTCTTTCCCGCCTTCGATAACAAATA
>CAYJDW010000034.1:0-6019 GCA_964368985.1 uncultured Myxococcales bacterium
ATGTAGGCTTCAAATGAACTGACGTCGAGAATATTTTTATCTTGATGCATAGCGTTGCGATAAGCTTTAGCGATCGGCTGTTCACTGATGAAAGGATTAGGTACGGCCGAGCCGTAGAGGACTAAGAGGCCTTTATGTTTGATAAATCTCTTTAGTTGCACTTCGCCTACCGCCGAAAGAGCAAATAAATTCATGGAAAATAATTGTGTCACTCCGATTTGCCTAATAAATTCCTTAGTGGCCGTCGCGACGGAAAAGAGCCCCAAGGCATTCGGCGAATATTTCTCGATTTCCTTTACCTGAGTGGCAAAATTTACTGTCCCGCGCGTGTAGGGTAAAGCGAGGAAATCGTGGATGCCTTGTTTTTTGAGTTCCTCGACAGCGGCCTTAAAAGCCCCCTGACCATAGGCGTCATCTTGATAAAAGAAAGCAAATTTGCTGGCACTATATTCTTGCCTGGTAACACGAATAAGCGCACGTACTTCATCCTCGTAGCTTGCTCGAAAATGAACGAGATTCGGATAATTGGCTGAGCGCAGCAACGAAGATCCATTTTGCGGAAAAAACACCACTGCTTTTTTCTCACTGATCAGATCCAAATATGAAGACACAGAGCCGAGGGAAAGGAGAAAAGAACGAATGCCTAGATCAAGATGCTCACGGGTATTTTGGCGAGCAAGCTTCGGCATGTAATCGTCGTTGTCGACGTAAAGACGAACATTTCTTTCAAAAGTTTGTGAACCACGATTGAATTCATTAATACGCGCACTGAGCCCTGATTTTAGCTGCCTCCCTGTGACCGGCATTCCCCGCACTAAGGACATCGTCGCTCCCACCTTAATATCCGCGGTCGGGGCTTTATTACCAGCATGGCGACCCGATAAGAGATTGACTGGTGGATCGGTAATGAAAGATTGTAATTTTCGCAGATCTTGATGGGTCGAAGTTATCGAGGCGTCACGGACATATTGGTCGATCTCAATAACCGCAAATGCATCTTCATGAAAATCCAAATAGAACTTATTAATAAAAGTTGGCGATGACAAAACTGCCCATGTCGTAGCGCCTCGATCTTGATCAAGCTGGCCTAAGCCGGATTTTATTCGATCGCTTCGACGCCAGTCTTGTGTTTCAATGGAAGCTCTTATGTCGAGCTTCATCTCACTCGGTTTTTGTTCACCAACGTGGTGGATTTTTACTAACGAGCTTTGCTGCAAAAATGAGGGATTGAGGAGAGATTCATCATAGGAAAGTTTATCTCGTGAAAAGAATGAAATACGAACAACCTCTTTGCTATCTTTGCCTCCGCTCAGATACACTGCAGCGGGCAAGGTGGCAAAAAATGCCATTATTTGGTCATCGAAAGGAATGGCTTGCGTAGAAAAATATTTTCCTCGACTGACTAATTCTCGCCGAAAACTATAGTCCTTCCAAGCGCCTCTTCTTTCATGCGTTCCTGCAACATAAATCACCTGTTCAGGATTTTGTTTCATCAATAGATTAACAAGAATCATGCAATCCACTGAATAGGATGCACGGTCAATAAAATCGCCATTAAAGATGAGAAATAAATTAGCACTACTAATCTTAAGATCATCAGTCATTGAGCCATTATCACGCAAATATTTTAAATCTCTGATGAGTGAATGAAAGGAGCCATGGATGTCGCCAAACACTACTATTTTGGTCGCTTTATCGGCCCTGATATGAATAAAGGTCTTTTCGCCATCAACTAAGCCTCGAGCATGATGCAGCTTCGTCTGAGCCTTCATCAACTCCGCCATAAAAGCGACACTCCACGGCGGACGCTGCCATAACCCTAAAGCCTGAAGTGCACTGCCAAAAATACTTGGGTGCCTCGTTTTATAAAATTCCAAAAAGTGCGGATCTTCCCAATCTCGATCATCCGATTCAGGAAATTCAGGGATGGAGCCGGCATATTTTTCGATGGCAGTTAAATTCCTATATTCTTCAGGACTTCCGGGCTTAAACATAAGATGCGTTAGCATTCCAAGAATGATGGAACCAAAAATGACGCTCGCGAAGAGCCGAACTATTTTTTTGTCGGGGACATACATTGAAAACTCCCTAGGGGAGCAACAGGTAGATTGCTGCGGTTAGGGTGTACAAGTGAACGATTGTTATGCCAGCCTTCTTCTTGTTCACGCTAAGCTGCAAAACAAAGAGGTCTAATTGGTTGAGGAGAAAAATTAACATTGCCGACGTGAGAATGAGGAAGAAAAAATAGTCAGAAAGCATGAGGTCACCTGATTGAGGTGATAATTGCTCGATGACATAACGATATGCCAAAATCCCGGTCATACCACCTAAGGTAACGGTTATGCTCGGCCCTGCATCGACGGAAAATGAAAAGAACATGAGAAAATATAATAAAAAAATCGGCAGCAAAATCGCCAGCAAATAACGAGCCCCATAGCGTTCAACATCCATAACAAAACCGACCAGCGGCTGAACAACGCTTCTTTGCGTATCTAACTTTGATAAACGAGATTCGCTAAATCCTTCCTTCACCGTAAATCTCACCGCATTCCAACCAAAGGGCAAAAGTTTGCCAGCGAACACGAAATTGCTGGTCTTGGTTTCGAAAATCACTTCTTCAGGTGAAATAAAGGGATGAGTGAGTACGAGGTTGATCCGATGATCATCCAAAGGAAAATCGGAAAAGACGAGGCCGGAATTATAAGCCACTTTAATCAAATAGCGAACCATTAACTGGCTACCATTTAGTTTAGTATCCGGCTCAGAGCGATAAAGAATAGTTGCCCGTTCAAATTTAAAATCGTTTAATGCTTCAAGAGAAATAGTTCCCGCTTCGAACTCAAACCATAGATTGCCCGAAAATTGAAATTGATTTTTAGTGACATTAAAATCCTGAAAATGATCAATCTGGAGACCGACATTAATGGCTTCTGGAAAGCCTCCCAGCTCACGAAATTTTTCCGGAGTAATGGGCTGGTGGACAATTGGTTCATCCCGATTGGTATAAACCGCAATCCGAAAATAAAAACCAAGAATTATGATCATAGCACTGGCGACGATAAAAATCGCTTGAAATACCGGAGAAACCTTTTCCCTATTTTTCGGCTCTCCACTAATGTGCTGTTCGGTCCTACTTAGCGACATAAGAGGCAACCGAGCGCAATTACTTTGTTTATCGACGTAAGACTAACTATTATTGCGAGTTTTTTTCTCATATTGACAGGCTATTTTGCTCATTGAACTTGTCAATCGAGAAAGAGCTTATTATTGCCAGCAAAAAGCTAGGCTTTATTGTCTATCGAAGCCTTTTTTTGGCCGGAGCTACTTTTTTCAAAAAAAACTGCTATATTTTTTGCAGAAAAAAGTAAACGAAATATTTTAGGTTATTTATTAATACTTAACACCCTAAAATAATAGCCATTTTTCACCATAAAATATTACCATTTAATACTGGAAATATTTTTATCGAGGCGCCAAAATGTTGTTTAATCGTGCAAATAATTTTCTTTTTAAGATAATTTTTATTTTGTTTTTAGTAACCATTACAGGGTGTGGTGAGATTCCGCTCCTCGATCGATTGACGGATAAAAATCCCTCGACGCTGGTGGTCAAAGAAAACTCTTTTCGCCCCAAAAAAATAGATGGAAAGCTTCTAAGAAAAGATGGCGCCATGAATATCGCTGTTGCTCCTGGAGGAGGTCTAAACGCCTATACTTCACTATATTTGGGGAAGGTTTTTTCCGAACACACAGGAAAACACTTTGATGAGATGTTTGATCTCTTTTGGGGTCTCTCAGGCGGCGCCATCGCTGGCACCTTATTAATGAATAAAGAATATAAACATATTCTAGAGAATTTTAAAGCGCAGGCACAAACCGCTTTTCCTGATGTTGTGGGCGTTATCAAAGGCGCTCTTGCCAATAAGGCCAGCATGGATGAAGTATTAAGAGATGCAGATAAAAAAAGAATCGATGTATTCGAAAAAGCTATTGTTACGAATTTAAAAGATATAAAATTTGGCAAAAATGCCGGCAACCGATTTGTCTTGGTGGCCAGTGCCGAAGAAAAAACGGTTTGCTATGCAGACTCAACGATTAAATTGCCTAAAAATTGTTTTTTTAGAGCCCCTGAAGGAACGAGAGTTGCGGACGGTATTATTGGTAGTTCTAACTATCAGTTGGATAAAAAAGACATGCTCACTGGCTTATAGAGTGATCTTTAAGCCTCGGCCGACAATCTTGTTGTGTCAGCTTCGCTTTTTTTCAAGCGCCCCGCCTCCCTGCTGCCCGATAATAAAGAACATGAGATTATCGATGGGGTATTCGCAAATCCGGACGATTTAGATGGAAGCAGCCCTCTACCACTTGCCATTGATTATTTGCTGCAATTTGAAAGCAAATCGGAGCATAACCTCATAGTATTTGATAATGGCTCAGCTGGGCATGCAACATATAGTAACGAAAAGTTTAGAAAATCAATCAAAATGGATGATAATGGCTACGCTAGAATAGAAAAAAATAATGTTATTATTAATGTATTTCTCATCAAAATAACGGTGAGAGAAGATCAGTTTGAAGAATGGATGTATGATAAAAGACCGATCCACTGGACTCTAACAGAAACCTATGTAAATGAGCAAATAAAAGGAACTAGAAAAGATATTTTTGACCGCGCAATTAAAGCCATAAAAAGCACTATTTAGTTTCTTCATGCTTGAGACTCCTCGCCAACTGGGCGAGGAGATAGCCCATATTTACTCTTTTCTACAATGTTTTTTCTCGCCTAGGTGCCGGCCCAAAAAGGTCTTGTGGATCTATAATTTCATCGAAAGATCTAACAGCAAAATACAGACCTGGCTGGGAGAAATTATGCTCCAAGAGATTTTTTAAGTTGACAAGATGCTCACTCGCGGGTCGAAAGGTTCCAGAAGCATTGTCAAAAATTACAGCGACATTTTTATGCTGGCTATCTCTAAATACGCGAAATTCTCCTGCATAATGTACGTGGTTTTTCAAGCCAGAGATGAGATAGTGCTTGCTATATTTGTCACGGTACCTCTCTTTTGAAGGGAAATTGGTTGATTCTGCGAAGACAAGCTTGTTTTTAAGCACCACATAAGTGTGAGGGACGTCTTCGTGAAATGAACTAAAAAAATCCTTGGCATTTGCATACCTAAAATTTGGTTTTTGTTGGTAGATTCCCGTTCGAACCACTTTCAGGATGGGTCTTAATGGAAAATAACGTTTATCGAGGATCCTGGTGGATGCCCGTTTAATGGACTCCGTCCATGGTAAAAAATCTGAGACATCCTTGATAGAGACCTTGTACAGCGCACTTTCACCATGATCGTCCAAGATTTCGTGAGCATGGGGCGAGTATTCTTCTATCTGGTAGCCGAGCATGCCTTCGCTCATTGCTTGGCTTTCAAGAGGATAAAGAAACAAAAAAACTAGCGCCCAGCGGCAGGAAAATAATGCTTTTTTCGAAAAATTTAGGCTTTTCATAATGACTCGCTCCAACAGATTCCTGACAGATTGTTTTAGCGAGTTGGATGATTTGGTTAGGTTTTGTGGGAATAAAAATCTTTGTTGCCCAGCCTGTGAAAGTCATGACTTTCACAGTTACCAACCATCCCGGTTGTCAGAGAGGGAGGGAAAATCATTAGAACGTATCTATTTTGAGTTCATAAACAGACGGATTCGATAAAAGATGCTCTTGCACGCCTCTAGGAAGAAAATCCCAATATCTTTCGGCAATTACAGAGGAATCAAGCGTCTTTTCAACCTTTTCTCCGCCTTCATAAGTAACTATGAGTTGATGCTGGCAAGGAAAAGTTTTGATGCATTGCGTATTTACCTCAACCGCTACTACTTTTTCTGCCTCTTGCAGGGAAAATACAATAGAAGAGAGACAAAAAAGAAAAGCTGCGAGCACTAGCTTAAACATAAGGCACCTTGCTAAGTCTATTGACTTAGTAAGAGCCCTTACTCATGAGCATTTTATTCCTTATTATTCTTTA
>CAYJDW010000034.1:6119-26483 GCA_964368985.1 uncultured Myxococcales bacterium
AGCCTTATCCAGCTTAGCCTCGATATGGTCACCCTTCTTAAACTTCGAGGCCACGAGCAAGGTCGCAAGGGGCGTTTCAATCAAGCGCTGGATGGTGCGTTTCAATGGGCGCGCGCCGAAATCGCGACTGTAGCCTTCCTCTATCAATCGCGCCTTTACAGGCTCGCTGATAGACAGCTCATAGCCTTCCGACGCCATTCTTTTTTCTAGGCTTTTGAGCATTAATTCCGCGATGCCTTTAATGCCGCTTTTGTCGATGGCATCAAAAATAACAATTTCATCGATACGATTTACTAATTCGGGCCGCAAGAGCTTTAGAAGAAGCTCCATAATTTTTTCACGAATCTGATCTTTCGATTGATTATCATGATTAAGCAATATATCCGAACCGACATTTGAAGTCATAATAATAACTGTGTTATTAAAATGCACCAATCGCCCTTTACTATCCGTGAGACGTCCTTCATCGAGAACTTGCAATAATACGTTTAATACATCGACATGGGCTTTTTCTATTTCATCAAAAAGTACTACCGAAAATGGTTTATGGCGCACCGCCTCAGTGAGCTGACCGCCTTCGTCAGAGCCCTGATAACCAGGGGGGGCGCCGATGAGCCGCGCGACGCTGTGGCGCTCCATAAATTCCGACATATCGAAACGCAGCATGGAACGCTCATCGTCAAATAAAAAGCTCGTCAAAGTACGCGCAAGTTCCGTCTTACCCACGCCGGTGGGACCCAAAAAGAGAAAACTGCCGATGGGTTTTTTGGGATCTTTAAGACCAACTCTCGCTCGCCTGATGGCGGCTGAAACAGCTGATACAGCAGTTTCTTGGCCAATGACTTTGCTGCCTAATATGCTTTCCATTGTAGCGAGTTTTTCTCGTTCTGATTGAAGCATTTTTTGGACAGGAATCCCGGTTTCTTGGGAGACAATAAAAGCAATATCATCGCGTTTTACCCAAGGCTCAATCAGACGTGCACTTTTTTTGATAGCGTCGAGCTCAGATGATTTTTTCTTCAGCAATGCCGTGAGCGAAGCCAATTGATTATTGGCAATGTTGGCCGCTCCAGTCGGGTTTTTATGTTCCCTTTCGTGAGCCATTTGTCGCTCGGCTTGAAAAATCTCGCCTTTGAGCGCACGCATGCTCTCGATCAAAGAAAGCTCCTCTTCATAGTGCTCCTGGATCTGCCTTTCTTCCGCCACCAATTTCGCGACGAGCGATTTTTGAGCTTTTAGCTTAGCTGCTTTCGGGCTTTTTTGGGCTTCTAAAGTAGACAAAGCCATTTCTTGCTCAAGAATAAGCTCAGCTATTTTCGAAAGTTTTTCAGGCTTTTTATCTATGGCAATGCGATGTCGAGCGCAGGCCTCGTCGAGAATATCGAGCGCCACTTCCGGCAAGACCCGGCCACTTAAATGCTTGGCCCCCAGATCAATGGCCGCGCTCAAGGCATCGTCCTCGATAAAAACGCCATGAAAACGCTCATAGTTATTTTTTAAACCAATGAGAATTTGATGAGATTCTGTAACATTTGGTTGCTCAATCCAAATGGGCTGAAAAAACCTATCAAATGACGGGTCTTTTTCAATGCGTTTTTTATATAAATCAGGACTCACTAACCCGATCATTTGAATATCACCTTTCAAAAGACTCGGTTTGATCAAATTTGCTGCATCCGAAGCGCCATCGCCACCGGCGCCAATAAGAGAACTTAAATCCCTCACCAACAAAATATATTGACCGGGCTTTTCGGCCAGTTCACTAAGAACTTTCCTCAGACGTTCTTCAAACTGGCCCCGCAAAGTGGTGCCCGCAACCAAAGCGCCAACATCGAGGCTTAGAATTTCTTTGGTAATTAAAAATGAAGGTACTTTTTGTTCCACAATGCGTTTAACTAAAGCATACACAATAGAGGTGCGCCCCACGCCAGGCTCGCCTATCAAGAGCGCGTTATTACGGCTTTTGCGTGATAAAACCTGCACCACCCGATCGCATTCGTCTTCTCTCCCAAAGACCGGATCAAGAATATTATTTTTGACCTGTGGATTGATTTGGTCAACAAAATCAAAAAAGCTTGCTTTGCTTTGATTATTCAGCTGATTATTGTGTTTATTATTATTATCATCTCTTTCGTCCAAAAAATATTGTGCAAGGACCGCTCCTAAAGAACCATATTTATTTTTATTTTCCAGCACGCTTAAGAGCATGTCACTCACTAAAATAGTTTCGTGATTTTTGGAGATCGATAAGGCCTCTGCAGCACTTAAGGCTTGGATCAGGCGCCCGGAGAAAGAAGTTTCCCCTGCCAAATTAATCGGCAACTTGCTAATAGATTCGAGCAAAGCGCTTTCGAGCGACTTGTAATCCAGCTTTTTTTTATCTAGAAGTTCTCTCACTTCAGCAGCCATGACCAAAGCGAGCGCTAAATGTTCCGGCTCCACCAAGTGGTTGTGTTTTTTTTTGGCCAAGGCCTGACATTGAATAAGTACTTTTTGCGCCGCTGGGCTGAATTTTTTGAGTTGCATAGGTCTATTGTGGTTTAGATTGAAAAAAAGGCAAGAGATGTATCGCTAGCTCCCTTTAGAAAGCAATGGTTTTTAGATTTATTATTGATAAGGAATGAGTGTAGGTGTCAGACCGCGTGCCCATAGATGAGATTTTTTCTCGCAAAAAGGAAGGTGAGTCCAGTTTGGGATTTGCCTCGATCGACGAAGTTTTGGGCAAACACCGTCCTCCCCAATCATTTGATGCCGAAAAGGGAATTCTTTGTAGCATTTTGATCGATCCTGACGCCATGGAAGCGGTGCGGGGCGAAACTTTGGTGGCCAAAGACTTCCACCATCCCCACCACCAAAGCATTTACGAAGCGATGCTCGCGCTTTACGAAAAAAATGAGCCTATCGACACGGTAACGGTTGCCAACTATCTGATGATTCATGGTCAGTTAGAAAATATTGGAGCCAACACCCTCAGCGTGATTGAAGAATTTTTACCCACCGCGGCCGCTGTGCAAAGCTATGTGCGTTTGGTGAAGGGAAAATCGGCCTTAAGACGTCTGATTGGCGCTGCTAAGATCATCACTGAAAAAGCCTATGCGCAGACCCAGGAAGTTTCTGAGGTGCTCGATGAAGCGGAACAGACCATCATGTCGATCCGCGAATCTACCGCCAAAAAGGGCATTATTTCATTAAAAGATTTGTCGAAAATCGCCATCGAAAAATATATGGCCTTGATCGAAAACAAGAACGCGGTCACCGGGGTGCCCTCAGGTTTTGCCGACCTCGATAAAATTACGGCCGGCTTTCACCCAGGCGAGTTAATAATAATTGCCGCCCGCCCTTCCATGGGAAAAACTGCCTTCGTGCTCAATATTGCTTCCCATGCTGGCATTGAAGAGAAATTTCCCGTGGCCTTCTTTTCTTTAGAAATGGGCGCCGAACAGCTTTTTAGCCGTTTAATCGGTGCTTATGCTGAAATTGATCTATCGCAACTGCGGTCAGGATTTATTAAAGCCCAGGATTATAATCGCCTCACCCAAGCTGCCGGCCATCTGGCGGAAGCGCCCATGTACATTGATGAAACCGCCTCCTTAAGCATCGGCGACTTGCGAAATAAGGCCAGAAGGCTGGTGCATCAGCATGGCGTTAAAATGGTCATTGTGGATTATTTGCAGCTCATGTCTGCCCCCAATCGCTTCGAAAGCAAAGCGGTGGAGGTGGGGGAAATCTCTAAAGGCCTAAAAGGTATTGCGAGAGAATTGTCGATACCAGTGATCGCTTTATCGCAGCTAAACCGTGGCGTTGAATCCCGCGTGGATAAACGTCCAATGATGAGCGATTTACGTGAGTCAGGCGCCATCGAGCAAGATGCCGACGTGATCGCCTTTTTGTATCGTGAAGAATATTATTTGCGTGATAAAACGCCGGAAGATAAGAAAAATATCGCTGAGCTCATTATTGGTAAAAACCGTAACGGTCCAACTGGCCAGGTAGCGCTTCGCTTCGATAATAAATATACGAAATTTAGCAACCTCAGCCCGTCGCGGGAATATTAGTTCCTAGCACAAAGGCCGGCCAAGAGAGGAGCCGCAACTTAGGCTTTGCCGCAACAACCCCTCGCCCGCTTGCGGGAGAGGGTGGAGCGACATAAACGTGAATGTTGAAGAAAAACCCTTCGCGTGTATTTCTCCACCCTCTCCCCCGGCCCTCTCCCGCAAGCGGGCGAGGGAGGGTTGTGCATTATTCACGCCCCGATCGCTTTTCTTCCCTTTCCAGTTCTTCCTTATAAGTAACGCTGTAGCGGGTCCAAGGGCGCAATTTCAAGCGGGCATAGCCGATAGGTTCATCAGTCCCTTCGCAAAGACCATAGGAGTTATCGTGAACTTTTTCTAAGGCGCGATCGACTTCTCGTAGAAGCTTAGCGTCACGATCCATGAGACGGGTTTCCAAGGAAACTTCCGCATCATCCGCCGCTTGATCTGCTTCATCGCCGGGTACTTGTTCTGAAGCCGCACTGGGACGGCGAGTTTTTAGCCTACTCACCAATTCAATACGTTTAGATTCTAATAATTTCACCAACTCTTTTTCTTGAGTCGATGTAAGAGCTTTTTCAGCTGAACGCGATGCCATCGTAGAATTTCTCCTTAAAATCACCGTCGATAATAATAGACAAATCACTTGGGATTGCCACTAACACAACTAATTTTACCAACAAGCCTAAAAAACTTGATTACCATTCGCCCGTAAGCGCGGATATCTTTATCAGGAAAACTTTGAAAAATGCAAGCCGCACACTATAAAAATTTGAGAAGTTGTTGTTTAAGCAGCCTACTTTATTTCATATTCCCATTAAATAAACGAGATTTGTTCCTTATCTAGCATCATTCTGAAACGGATGCAGGTGCTCGTGTGGATCCCTGGGGGAAAATAAAAAAGGGGCTCTTAAGTACCTGTAAAGTATGGAAATTCTTTTTCCATTGTCATTGCGAGCGCAGTGCGGCAATCCACAATTAACCGGAAAAATTCTGATTGCCGTACGCTCGCCATGATTGAAGGAATTCGGTGTTCAATGCCTCTAAGATGATTAAACCATGCTCTAGCAGGCTTTCTCTCACCTAAGCTCCATAATATCAATAGTTTTTAATGCCTTAACTAAATCAGTTATTCTATTAAAATTAACACCATATTTTATGGCATATATTTCATATTCTGAAGGCCCTATTTCTCCGCCATCAATGAGAGACATAAGATATATTTCTGCCGCAGAAAACCCGCTCAAAGAATCCTTCAAGACTTGGGGCCATCGGGGATTATTCAATTTAAAAGGCGCAGTTTTTCCTTCCTTTATCAAAAAACGTTCAGCGAAGTGATCCACATAAAATAATTTAATTAGTATTTCATGAAAGCCGGCTACTCTCCTCGAAATTTTTATTGTCGATATAAAACTCAGGGCATCAGGGCTATTTTGGTCTTTTAGCCGCAATTCTGCCGGAGACCTGGAGGGACTGTCGGCCAGTACTAAGGAAAGTTCCAGAAAAAAATCTCCCACGTCCAATTTTTTAGGGAATCCAGCACCACGCCAAATAGCTGAGCTATAAAGATAAAAATAATGTTTAAATTTGTTTGAATAACCTAATAACTGATTTTGCTCATCAATATATATATCCAAGGCTAATTTTTCACCTTCTTCAATAAGATAAAAATTTACTTTTAAATAATTAGCTTGGTTACTTTCGCAATAAAGCCACCACTGACATTTGCGCTTAGTTCCCTTTTTAAGAGTCCATTCAGTTTCATAATGGATCTCTCTTTCGATTTTATCATTTTCTAAATTCTGGCTTATTTCTTCAGTAATGAAGGAGAGGAATGACTCCAGCTCTATGGCATATTCTTCATTCTGCATACTTAAGACATTGAAAGATATAAAAATTATTAACAAAAAAAGCTTCTTCATGCCTACCCGCCACTGAGGTTCTTGATGTTATTAGATTGGTTTTCGGGGGGAATTTATTCCTCTCTCATTTTTGCGACTGCTAGCTCAGGAAAAATAAGGCTTCATCAATTCAATGAGCCCGTGAGGATTATCAGCCTGGACAAAATGTCCTGAATCTTTGAGAACATGGAAAAAACCTCTTGGGCCCGCTATTTGTTGAAGATGCTGCCGATCAATAGCATTCAAACGAAATCCATATTCGGCCGCGACCAAATGAATGTCTTTATCTAAAAAAGAAACTCGTTCCCACAGGTCTAGGGCCATAAAATCCATCAACATCTTTTTCAGTTCCGATGGCTCAAAGCTGAGGCGGAAGGCTTCCCCTTCCTCCACCAAATTGGTGGTCATCCATAAAGCAATTTGATTACTCATGCCCCGAGCCAGCAATTCATTGATCAAAGCACGGCGACTTTCCACCGGCCAAATCACCTGATCGAGTATTTCCAAGACTTCGAAAGCTGTCGTGGACATGGATTCTTCTAGGGGATTAGCAGCATTCAAGGCCGAAAAAGAGCTGTCGAGTAACCACAATTGCTCGATGCTCACCATGAACTCAGCCGCCAAGGTGGCAACTTTGCCCCCAAAGGAATGGCCAATGATGGCTCGCGGTTTAATCGTGAGAATATTGAGAGCTTCGGCAACATCGCGAGCAGCGGCTTCCACGCTGAACGGTGCTTGGTGCTTGCTGCTTTCGCCGTGATTTCTTAGATCAAAAACAATGGCATTCCAAGACCCAAAACTTTCGATAAAAGTCTTAACGAAACCCTGCCAATTTTTTTTATTGCCCATGATGCCATGCAAAAAGATCGCTGTTTTAGGGCTCGGCTGGCCCAAGGCCAGGTAGTGAAGTTCACTAGCATTGGAAAGTTTAACGAAACTCAAGGAGGCGCCTATTAGTTGATTATTCCCCTGGCTTTCTCAATAATCTCTCTTTCCAATTGTTCAAGGCGGGCCAAAATCATCGGGTTGTTACTTTTTCGTTTTAAGGGAATATCAGCCTCTGGCTTAATATCCTTTCTCAGGCGCAAAATCGTCTCTTCTTGGTCGGATAGGTGGTCGCTTGTTTCATTCGACCTTTGACAAGTAGGCTCGGATTTTTTTGCAATAGCCACAACAACCTCGTTGGTAGGCCCGCTTTGGGATAATTTGAGCATCGACTTTAAAAGAGCTAATTGCAATTTTACGAGATAGCCTCTCACTTTCACAGGCTTAGGACACAATTAATTATCCACTAACCAGGTGGCAATCACTCGGGCAACTAAATCCCTTTTTTCATCAAAGAGTTGCGCTTCCACCACTTTTGGACCCTTAAATGACGTTTCGGGAATTTTTGTTTCAGCAATGGCAGTAATTGTTCCTCGCGCCTTTTTTAGAAATTCCACCTCGAGCTTACTCAAAATGGCTCGCCCATTGTCGTTCATGGCAAAATGTATGGCTAATCCAGTGCTTAACTCCCCTAAATTGGCCAAAGCCAAAGCATGAAATGATTTCAAATGATTTCTCACCCGCCTTTTATCCTTCATGCGCACCTTCGCGCGCCCGGGACCCACTTCTAACACATAGGGGCTGACTGTGCCGGTGTAAGGAATCATCATCCCGACCATTTTGCTAAAAAGCCATTTTCCTAAAGGCAGAGTTGATAAACGATGCCATAAGAGTTTGAGAGTTTTGATCACAGGTTAATCCTTTGAGCTGTCTTTTATTGAGATGGCCTAGCCTTCTCGCAATTTTTTGTCTATCTAAGGCTTCGGGTCTCATCATGCGCCCTAGGCTGGGCATGATAAGCTTAGTTGTTTTAATAATCTATTTGAGTTCCTCCATGACTAAAACCTTCGTTCACGCGTCAGTTATGCCCACCGAAGTAATGAGCTATTTTAGCGAGCTCAGCGGCAAAATTATTGTCGACGCCACGGCTGGCGGCGGTGGTCATTTGAATTTGTTGGCTCAACTAGTGGGGCCAAAAGGCCAAGTTCTCGCTTTTGACCGTGACCCGCGCGCACATCAGGACGACGCAAGCCTTGGGGTCGCCAAAAACTATCCAGGCATTATCAAGCTCTTTCAGCGGCCCTTTTCCGAGATTAAAACTGCGCTAAAAGAGCTGGGTATTGAGCAGGTTGACGGAGTTTTATGCGATTTGGGCGTATCGTCGCATCAGCTTGATGAGCCCTCGCGAGGTTTTTCATTTCAGAGCAATGGTCCCATCGACATGCGCATGGACACTGAATCGGGCTTAAGTGCTTATGAATGGCTTGGAGTCACGAAAGAAAGCGATATTGCTGATATTATTTTCAACCTTGGTGGAGAGCGCAAAAGCCGCCAAATAGCGGCGCGCATTAAAAAAGATTGGCCGATTGAGAATTCAACCTTGGTGCTCGCTAAATTGGTTTTATCCGCCATTCGTCAAAAAAAATGGTCGAAAATTCATCCCGCGACCCGTACTTTTCAGGCTATTCGCATGGCAGTCAATGGCGAAGTGAGTGAACTCACTACCCTCCTCAATGATTTGCCTGAAATACTGGCTCCTGGCGGCGTTGCTGTCTTTTTATCTTTTCATAGCGTTGAAGATCGATTGATCAAAAACCGCTTTCGACAACTGGCTCCTAAAAATCGCTATGATAAAGAAAGCCGTTTTGCTCTCCTCACCAGAAAACCAGTTATGGCTGGCGAGGCTGAAGTTGATGAAAATCGTCGTTCTCGCTGCGCGAAGTTACGAGCCTTAACACGGGTGAGCTGATGACTATGCTCAATGAAATTATTAGCGTGAACGCTTATTTGCGTGAGAATTTAAGGTCTCTCGCCCCTGTGCCGGCCATCGCTCTTTTAGGCGTCACGTCGCAATCTTCGCGTTCACGGCCAGGCATGCTCTTCGTGGCGAAAAAAGGCGCCACGACCACCTCTAAAAATGGACACGATTTTATTGACGAAGCGATCGCCCACGGTGCTTGTGCTATCGTCGTCGATAAAAACTTTATTTTGCCAAAATCCTATGCCTTGCCCATCATTGTCGCCGAGGATAGCGAACAAGCCTACGCCCATCTTTGTGAAGCTGTTCATAATTTTCCCAGTCAAAAACTAAAGCTCGTCGGTATTACTGGCACCAATGGCAAAACCTCCACTTCTTTTATGCTCCATGCGATTTTTAAAGCCGCCGGATTTAAGCCTAAGATTATGGGGACCTTAGGCATGGGGGATCCTGAGGCGCTGGTTCCCTTGAGCCATACCACCATGGAGCCTGAATTTATCAGCCAGGCTTTGGCTGATTTTGTCGCTGAAGGCATAAGCCATGTGATTATGGAAGTATCGTCTCATGCGCTTTCCTTAAATCGTGTGTTTGCCTTGGAATTTGCAGCGGTGGGTCTCACCAATATCACGCAGGATCACTTGGATTTTCATGGCAGTATTCAGGAATATAAGGCAGCTAAAGCCAAGCTTTTTTGGGAAATAGCGAAGGCCGATACGAAGAAAGTTTTGCCACTTGATAATCCCTTTTTCCCGTGTCGTCGCTTAGATAATCTAACTTCCTTCAGTGCCGAAAAAGTGATAAAAGACCTCCCAGTGCTGGGGGATTTCCACCTCAGCAATGCCAGCCTCGCTAGCAGTATCGCCGCTTCTCTCGGTATTGATTCATCCTCGATCGAAAGGGGCTTAAGCCTGTGCCGGCCTATACCCGGCCGTCTAGAATTAGTATTAAAAAAGCCCTGCCGGGTTTTGGTGGATTACGCACACACCCCTGATGCCCTCGAAAGCGTGCTGAGCACCGTGAAAAAATTGCCCCATCGCCAGATTATTTTGGTAATGGGCTGCGGCGGCGATCGAGATGCGCTAAAACGCCCCATCATGGGGCATATTGCTCACCAGTGGGCTGACCAAATTATTATCACCGATGACAATCCTCGCACCGAAGATCCGAAGAGTATTAGGCAAGAAATTATTGCAGGCCTGCCCGACCAAGCTAAGATGAGCGATATTGCCGACCGAAAAATGGCGATAAGTGAAGCCATTAAGCGCGCCGGACCAGATGATATCGTTCTTATCACTGGCAAAGGTCATGAAGATTATCAGATTTATGGGCACGAAAAACGGCCCTTTTCGGATCAAAAAACTGCCAATGCAGCTGCGGGAGAATGTATGGCGGGTCTAATCAGCGTTGATAAAGAAATTTTTTTGCAAAGTCTGGGCTCATATTCGCGAAAATTTCCTTGGCAAAACCGCGTGCCCCTCACGATTGATTCTCGCCATGTGCCTCCTCAGTCAGTATTCTTTGCCCTCGATGGCGAGCTGCACGATGGCCATGATTTCATTAAAGATGCTTTAGCGAATGGCGCAGCAGTGGCAGTGGTGAAAATTAACCATCCCCAAATTATTGACCTTGACCCTGAAAGCCTCATTTTGGTCGACGATCCGCTCGCTACTTTTTCTGAGCTCGCCCGCCTCCATATCGCAAGCATGCCGGCCATCAGAATTGCTCTCACCGGTTCCAACGGTAAAACCACAACCAAGGAAATGCTAAAAGCCGCTTTGGCTGCGGTGGTCGGACAACCCCAGGTTTTTGCGAGTCCGGGCAATAAAAATAATCACATCGGCCTGCCTTTGAGTGCGTTCGCCTTAAATCCCCAGCATCGCTTCGCTATTTTTGAAATGGGCATGAATCATCCTCACGAAATTGAGCATCTTTGTAAGATTGTCGAGCCTCAATTTGGCCTCATTACCAACATCAGTGCGGCTCACGAAGGAAATTTTGCCGATGGCATCGAAGGAGTACAAAAAGCCAAAGCGGAGCTCTTTTTAGCCCTCGCTCCTCGCGGACATGCCGTTATTAATCTCGATGATCCTCGCATAGTCAAAGAAGCCCACTCGCGATCATTTTCACGTACCACCACCTATGGCTGGGCTGCTGACGCTATGGTGCGTATTATCGAAGTAGGCGCCTACGATGAACACCATGGCCAACAGCGTGTAAGTGTTCTCATCGACGATCAACAAAAATTAGAGGTCGCGGTTCCTCTTTTGGGCCAGCATCATGCGGGAAATGCCGCCGCTGCCTTGGCGGTCACCAAAGCGCTCGGTCTCGATTTAGCGGCAGCAGCAGCAGGAGTGGCTCGCATGGACCAGACTTCAGGCCGCATGAACGTTATAAAAAATCCTCGCGGCTTCACTATCATCAACGATGGCTATAACGCCAATCCAAGCTCGATGGCAGCTGGAATTATCGCGGCCCAAACTTTAAGTGCTGAGCGCGCCATCGCGGTAATAGGCGCCATGGGTGAGCTGGGGAGCCAAAGCGATCACCATCATTACCAGTTAGGACAAATGCTTGCGCTTCATTTTGATCGACTCTTTATTTGTGGCCCAAAAGCTGCACCGGTGGTGGATGGTGCCTTGAAAGCTGGCTATCCTAGAGAGAAAATTGTTTTTATGCCCAGCTCTGCCGACCTGTTGGCGCCCTTGATGGCTAGTTTAGAAAAGGGTGACCTGGTCTTTATTAAGGGCTCTTTATCCGCGAAAATGGAAATCATTGCTAAGGCTTTGGCCGATTACTAAGGAAAATCGTCGTGTTTTATTTATTGCTCTCCCAATTTGACGGCCAGCTCGGCCTCCTTGGACACAGTTCGACCCGCATGATCTTTGCCGGTCTGACGGCTTTTTTAATCAGCATGCTCAGCTTTCCTAGCTTTATTCGAAAACTTAAATTATTAAGTTTTGGCCAGACCGTGCGCGACGACGGCCCCCAATCTCACCTAACTAAAAAGGGCACCCCCACCATGGGCGGTCTCCTATTGCTGTTCGCCGTGATAATTTCTTGCTCTTTGTGGGGTGATTTAAGTCATGTTGGGCTCTGGCTCGTGCTTTTCGTTATGGCTGGCTATGGATTGATCGGTTTTATCGATGATTTTAGAAAAGTGAAAAAAAGCAATACCAAAGGCCTGTCGGCTCGCGGCAAGCTCATCGGCCAAATTTTAGTGGGTCTCGCAGCTTTATTAATTTATGCCAACAATTTTTCTTCCATGCCTTTTTCCTCCACGCTGAGTTTTCCAAGCCTTTTTGCTTTTGATATCCCCGTCTGGATTTATATAGCTTTTGCGCTTTTTATTATCGTGGGTACTTCCAATGGCGCAAATCTCACCGATGGCCTCGATGGACTCGCTATTGGCCCGGTGATTGCCAGCGCCTTGGCTTTTTTGATAATGATTCTCGTGAGCACCAATAGCGCCATCGCTGAACTCGGCATCTTTTGTGCGGCTTTAATCGGCGCGAGCATCGGATTTTTGTGGTTCAACGCCTATCCTGCCGCCATTTTTATGGGCGATGTGGGCTCCTTGGCTTTAGGCGGCGCCTTGGCCATGCTGGCTATTCTCACGGGCAATGAATTGCTCTCTGCTCTCCTTCACGGCGTATTTTTCATGGAAGTTGTAAGTGTGATTCTTCAGGTAGCATCCTTCAAGCTCACCAAAAAACGCATCTTTAAAATGGCGCCTATTCATCACCATTTTGA
This sequence comes from uncultured Myxococcales bacterium, assembly GCA_964368985.1. Classification (GTDB taxonomy): domain Bacteria; phylum Myxococcota; class UBA727; order UBA727; family JABDBI01. The sequence goes on from CAYJDW010000034.1 coordinate 18,605, forward strand.
GTTATCCGGCTGGCCCGAAACCAAAGTAGTGATTCGTTTTTGGATTATTGCCGCTCTCTTTGCCGCACTGAGCGTCATCATCAAGGTGTGGCCATGAGTGCAGCTTCAGTACTCATCATCGGCGCTGGACGCTCGGGCATTGCGGCAGCTAAATTGGCCCTGCACCGAGGACATCCTGTTAGTTTATTTGATGATCAACCCGAAGAAAAACTGCGCTATTTTTTAGAAGCCAACTTAGCTCAGAAATCGGGCCTAAGCTGTGTCTTTAACCAGCCTGATTTTTCTCTCGATCAAAATTTTGGCGTCGTGATTTTGTCACCAGGCGTGCCCCTCACCCATCGCTTGGTGATGGCAGCAAAGAAGCAAGGAATCCCCGTTCTTAATGAAATCGAGATGGCATTAAATTTCAAACCGAGCCTAAAGATCGTCGGCATTACGGGCACCAATGGCAAATCTACTGCCACTGTTATGATGACCAGTGTGTTCGAGCAAGCTGGTTTAAAAGTACGTGCTGGGGGAAATCTTGGCACACCTCTATGCGACCTTATCAGCGAAGATTTTGATTATTTGGTGCTTGAGCTGTCCTCATTTCAGCTGGAAACTTTGAGCCAAATCAAACTCGACGTGGCCATTATTCTCAACATTTCCCCGGATCATCTTGACCGCTATCCATCGATGCAAGCCTATACGAGAGCTAAGCTCGCCATCATTGATTTAGTGAGACCAGCAGGCCACGTGGTGCTCAATCAAGAGCTGCACCAGCACGCCAAAAACGGTCATTATTTTAGCCGCGATCAATGGGGCCAAGGGCAGTGGGGCTTTTTAAATCAAGTCAACGTTAAGGGTCTTCATAATCAGGAAAACGCCATCGCCGTAGCGCTCGCTGCGCAAGCTTTAGGCCTTAAAGATTTGGCCATTGTTGACGGTCTCAATAATTTCAAAGCCCTTGATTATCGCTGCCAGCTCATCGCCGAAAAAAATGGCCTCACTTTTATTAACGATTCCAAAGGTACGACCGTGGTGGCCGTGGAAAAGGCCCTATCGTGCGCTCAGGGGCCGGTTCATCTTTTGCTTGGGGGTCACGCTAAAGGCGAATGTTTTGCCTCCTTAGCGGGTTTTTCGGAAGTGGCGGGTTTTTATATTTACGGTCAATCACAAATTAAAATTTTTGAAGAACTAAATGACCCTCGCGCTCTTTGTTTCAGAGACTTGCCCCAGGCTTTTAATGCGGCCGTGAAATTCGCGAAGCCTGGCAGCACGGTGTTACTCAGCCCTGGATGTGCAAGTTATGATCAATTTGCCGATTATGCTGAGCGCGGGCGCCTCTTTAATCAGCTAGTGAGTGAGTATTAAAGAGCACGATCATTATGACGAGCACTCCCCTAGTGTTTTGGGGAGAAGCCGTTGTACTTAGATGAGAGAAAACTTTTTTAGGATAAAAAATGCACATTGTAGTTACTGGCGGTGGAACCGGCGGACACGTTTTTCCGGCCATCGAGATTGCCAAAGAATTTGTTCAAAACGACTCCCGCACCAAAATCACCTATGTGGGGAATTTTGGCGGCACCGAAGAACGCATGGCTAAAAACTGTGGGTTTAGATTTTTTGGCCTAAAAACCAAGCAAATAGTCGGTAAAAGCCTGATAGCCAAAATGATCGCGCTTTTTTACTTAAAGTTAGCGGTGCTAAGATGCCTATATTTTCTTCTCAGGCACCGTCCCCATGCAGTAATTGGCGTGGGCGGCTATGTTTCCGCGCCGATGATTATTGCAAGCTTTATTTTGCGCATCAATCGCTATATTTGCGAGCAAAACGTGGTACCCGGCCTTGCTAACCGCGTGCTTGCTTATTTGAGCAACAAAGTTTTTATCAGCTTTGCGGACAGTAAAAGTTATTTCCCGAAAAACAGCACGCTTTTGAGCGGCAACCCCATTCGCAAGCAGTTTTTTGGACTTGAGCCTTCCCCTATCAACGGTGATCTCAAAATTCTTGTGAGCGGGGGAAGCCTCGGAGCTACCTTCCTCAATCTTGAAGTCCCAAAAGCTCTGAGCTTGTTGAAAAAGAATGGCGCTTCTATCGAAGTCACCCATCAAACCGGCATCACCAAGTTGGCTCAGGTGGAAGAAAACTATCGCGAGGCGCATATTAACGCCAAAATTATCCAATTCATCGATAACATGCCGGAAGCTTTTAGGAATCACAGTTTGCTGGTCTCACGCGCTGGCGCCACGGTAGCGGCCGAAATTATGGCCTCAGGCATGCCCGCGATTTTAGTTCCCTACCGCTTTGCTAATGGCCATCAACGAGATAATGCTTTGGCCTTAGTAAAGCTTGGCGCAGCCGTTTTGATTGAAGAAAATGAGGATTTTGCAGACAAACTCAGCATGAAACTCAAAGAATTTTACGAACAGCCAGAAAAACTAAAAGAAATAAGTAAAAATGCGAAACTGCTCGCTACTCCAAAGGCGGCCTCAAACATTGTCAAGGCGGTCATAAGCGACCTTTAAGGAAAAAGAATGGCACTTAACTCGATTTTCACCGGCCGGATCAAGCACATCCACCTCGTAGGCATTGGCGGCATTGGCATGAGCGGCATTGCCCGCGTGCTGCTTGGTTCGGGCTTTGATGTGAGCGGCTCTGATATAAGTGAAAACCGAGAAACCCACAGTCTTCGCGCTCTAGGTGCGCAGATTTTTATCGGCCACCATGCCGAGAATGTGAATGATGCCGATGTCTTGGTTTATTCGTCAGCCATAAAATCTTTCAATGTCGAACTGATAGCTGCTCGTGAAAAAAACATCCCCATCATTGCCCGCGCTGTCATGCTCGCGGAACTCATGCGCCTGCGTTGCGGCATCGTCATCGCAGGCGCTCATGGCAAAACCACTACCACCAGTTTGATCGGCACCTGTATGCACCAGCTGGGCTTTGATCCGACCGTAATTATTGGCGGCATCGTCAATCATTTTGGATCGAATGCGATTATTGGTCAGGGCCAATTTATGGTGGCCGAGGCCGACGAATCTGACGGAACTTTTTTACATTTAGCCCCGACCATCGCCGTGGTCACTAATATCGACGCAGAGCATTTGGATTTCTATCAAGGTGGCATTGAAGAAATCACGGCGAGATTTACTGATTTTCTCCACGCGGTGCCTTTTTACGGCCTGGTAGTGGCCTGTATCGATGACGTCCACGTTAAAAATATTCTCAAAAATTTAAATCGCCGCGTGGTCACCTATGGCTTTGACGAGCAAGCGACTTTTTGTGCGAAAAATATTCGTGTTACTGATTTTTCCACCAATTTTGATTTAGTGGTGCGAGGCTCCATTATTTATCCGGGCCACATCAATATGGTTGGCCATCATAACGTTTTAAACGCGCTTGCGACCATTGCCGTGATGGATGAGCTTGGGGTTAACCCGTCGGCCCTGGCCGACAGCCTTGCCTCGTTTAACGGCGTCAAGCGACGTTTTACGGTCATCCCCAGCCATAAAGATTTTTTGGTGATCGATGATTATGCGCACCATCCCACCGAAATTCGCGCGGTATTAAAAGCCGCTCGCGATTCCTTCAAAGACCGCAAAATTCACGTCCTCTTTCAGCCTCACCGTTTTTCTCGCACCAAAGATTTGATGAATGAGTTCGCTCACTGTTTTAACGATTGCGACAGCCTCGTACTGACCGATATTTATGGCGCTCAAGAACAGGCCATACCCGGTATTACCAGCGCCGTGCTGCTCGATCGAATTAAAGAGCATAGCGCTATTGAAACTTTCCACGTAACAAATATCGAGGAAGGTGCCCAAAAAATTAGCGAACTGGCCCGCAAAAATGGCGTCATCATGACCTTGGGCGCAGGCTCCATCACCAATGCTGGTCCGGCTATTGTTGAACTTCTCCACCACAAACATGGCCTTTCTTTATGATGGCACCCGCTTTTTCCCAAGTCTTAAAGCAAGTCGAGGCCCGCGAGCATGTCCCTTTGGCCACTTTTTCCACCTTGAAGGTGGGCGGCTCCGCTCGTTTTTTGGTGACGCCAAACAGTCTCCATGAGCTTGCTCTCGTCCAACTCGCCTGCCTCGAGCATGGCGTTAAATTACACATATTGAGCGGTGGCTCTAACAGCCTTTTTAGCGACACAGGTTTTGATGGCGTGGTAATAAAGCTTGGGCCCTCTTTCGAGCAGGTTTTACATACCCCTAAAAACTCCATGCTCGACGTCGGCGCTGCCGCCTCTTTCGCTAAAGTGACCAAGCTGGCCGTGGGCATTGGCATAGAATCAGCGGTGGGCTGGAGCGGTATCCCCGGCCTCATGGGCGGAGCTTTGCGGATGAATGCAGGGACCCGCTTAGGCGAAATCGGCGATGCTATTTACGAAATTCGCGGCCTTATAAAAGGCCAAGAAATTATTTTTGAACGCAAGGAGCTGGAGTTTTCTTATCGCTCAAATAATTTACCGAGTGATATAATAATTACCGGTGCGCGTTTAGTTTATGAAAAAGAATTATTAAAACCCAGTGATATTTTAAATCAAAAAGTACAAGAATACCGACTCAAAAGAAAACAAACTCAACCTACAATAAACTCATTAGGATCCTTCTTTAAAAACCCTTATCCGTTATTCGCAGCTCAACTTATTGAAAGTTGTCATCTTAAAGGACTACAATACGGTGGAGCACAAATATCTTCGTTGCACGCTAATTTTATTATTAATAACGGAGGCGCAAAAGCGAATGACATTCTCTATATCGGATCGGCTGCTCAAGAGGCAGTATTTAATAAATTCGGCGTGGTGTTACAGCCGGAAGTCCGCTTGGTGGGTGATTTTAATCACGCAGCTTCAATCGCTCCGACGCGCTTTAGTGAGCCCACTAATAAGCAAATCTAGCACGCAATTGTTCGAAGATTTTAGCTATGCCTTCGACAAAAAAAGACATTTGCCCAACAATAAAGTTGTTAAGCCAGTTGGATTTTTTGCTTATTTAGATAAGAGAACAATGTCAGCATTAACAAAAATATTTAGTAGCTTTGTCAAAGTATACCGAACAGCGTGGAATCAATAAATGGCGCGTGTGAAAAAAGACTCGAGGGTGGTTGGCCTAGATATTGGTACCACTAAGATTTGTGCCCTAGTAGGCGAACGCAAAGAGGATGGCTCAATTGACATTTGCGGTATCGGTACGAGCCCGTCGCGAGGCCTTAGAAAAGGCGTCGTCGTCAATATTGAAAGCACCGTTCAATCCATCAAAAAAGCTGTGCTCGAGGCACAGCTCATGGCCAATTATCAAATAACTTCGGTTTATGCTGGCATTGCCGGTGGGCACATTCGTGGGATCAATAGCCACGGTATTGTCGCGGTTAAAGAGGGCGAAGTAAAACCCGGTGATATTGATCGCGTCATCGACGCCGCACGTGCCGTCGCTATTCCCATCGATCGCGAAATTATTCACGTTCTTCCTCAAGAATATATTATCGACGATCAAGATGGCATCAAAGAACCACTCGGCATGTCTGGCGTGAGGCTTGAATGTAAAGTACACATTGTCACGGGTGCCGTAACCTCGGCACAAAATATTGTAAAATGCGCGCAACGTTGCGATATTTCGGTGAGTGATATTGTTCTTGAGCAACTCGCATCTAGTTATGCTGTATTGAGCGAAGATGAAAAGGAACTTGGTGTTGCTCTCGTTGATATTGGCGGCGGTACCACTGATATTGCTATTTTCTTTAATGGCAGCATTCAACATACGTCGGTTATTGCCATCGGCGGTCAGCATTTTACCAATGATATTGCGATCGGTTTACGCACCCCCCAAGAAAGTGCGGAACTCATTAAAAAACGTTATGGCACGGCCAGCACTAAATCAGAATATTTAGATGAGATGATCGAAGTGCCGAGCATTGGCAACCGCCCTGATCGCATGCTTAAGCGACAAATCCTCGCTGAAATCCTCGAGCCGCGAGTGCGAGAAACTTTTGAAATAATTGCCCGTGAGATAGAACGGGTGCGATTAACTGAATTATTAGCTTCAGGAATTGTTATTACCGGCGGTTCATCCCTGCTGCCCGGTATGATTGATATAGCTGAAGAAGTGATCGGTCTGCCGGTCCGCTTGGGTATTCCACGCGGCGTCGGCGGTTTAATGGACGTTGTCAAAAGTCCGATTTATGCTACAGGCGTAGGACTAGTGCTCTATGGCGCTAGACATTTCGACCATCGTCACTTTAAAGCAAAAGATGATAATATTTATACAAAAGTGCGTCGTAGAATGAGTGCTTGGCTTCATGATATGATTTAGATTAGTTGAAAAAGTTTTTTTTATACCACATATTAAAGGAATGGGGAGGCTCACAAATGATAGAATTTGATGAAAAACAAGAACGGGGTCCAAGAATAAAAGTAATCGGCGTTGGCGGTGGTGGCGGTAATGCTATCAACAACATGATTGAGCGCGGCATTGCTAGTGTTGAGTTCATCGTTGGAAATACCGATTGTCAGGCCCTCGATGCGAATAAAGCAGAAATCAAACTCCAACTTGGCCACGGGTGCACCAAAGGTTTAGGTGCAGGTGCTAAGCCTGAAGTAGGCGCAAGTGCTGCCAAAGAAAGTATCGACCGCATTGAAGAGCTTTTGCTCGGCGCTGACATGGTATTCATTGCTGCTGGTATGGGCGGCGGTACTGGTACGGGAGCAGCTCCTATCATCGCTGATGTTGCGCGCAGATTAGGTGCCTTGACCGTTGGCGTCGTCACCAAGCCATTTTTGTTTGAAGGCAATCGTCGACGAAAGCTCGCTGAAAAAGGTGTTGAAACGCTGAAGCAAGCAGTGGACACGCTTATCGTGGTCCCCAATAATCGCTTGCTACAATTGGCCGATGAACAGACTTCCATGCTCGATGCTTTCCGCATGGCCGATCAAGTTTTGTTCAACGCTGTTAAAGGCATAAGCGATATCATTACTCAGCAAGGTATTGTCAACGTCGACTTTGCAGACGCCATTACCGTCATGAGCGATCAAGGTATGGCTTTGATGGGGATTGGCACCGCAACCGGCGAAGGCCGAGCGATTAAAGCCGCGCAAAAAGCTATCTCAAGCCCACTTCTCGAGGATGTTTCGGTTGATGGTGCGATGGGTATACTGGTCAACGTAACGGGCGGGCCATCATTGACCTTGCATGAGGTAAATGCCGCCATTGAACTCATTACCGATGCAGCTCACGAAGATGCCAATATAATCTTTGGTTATGTCGTCGATCATGAACGCGATGAAGAAGTATCCATCACGGTAATCGCCACCGGTTTTGAACACAGCCGTTCTCAAAAAAGAAATGAGCCAACTTTCACCACCACCGTGCCTGCGCAACAACCCATGACTCCTTATCCTTTGCAGGGTTCAAGAGACATTCCGACTTTTATTAGACAAGGATTGTCGTCCCGCGAAACGGTGATGCCGGGCGTTTCAAGTTATCCAAATCTGGGCACCAAGGTACCGCCTGCCACTAATCAAGTTGCTCGCGTCCCTGTGCTTGCGCCCATCGACGAACATAACAACGGCGGTCCTTTGAAAGATGCCGCCCCTAAAAAAATGGATGAATACGACATCCCGGCGTTTTTGCGAAGAAACAACAATGATTCGCAAATTGCTTAAATGTTGATGAGGTTTTTTCCGCTTGCTGTTATTTCCCGCGAAAATGATTTTGTGGCTGAAACAAGCACCACTCCCCCTCGCCCGCGTGGGGGGGGGGGCGGGGGGGGGGGGTGGGGGGGTGGGGGGGCGGCGTCCACGGCGTTGGGTTGGGTTGTGGCGTTGGGATGGCACACAGACACACACACAAATACACACACACACACACACACGCTGCGCTTCGTTCTCGGT
>CAYJDW010000035.1:0-26438 GCA_964368985.1 uncultured Myxococcales bacterium
CGGTGGCAGAAAACAACGAACAGGAAGCATTTTGGTGGGCTTATGGCTATAAAAAAGCTGCAGGTCTTTGCTTAAGCGAGCAGGGGCTAAATGCCATGCATATTTTCGCACAATCTGGGAACACTTTGTCCATGTTTTCCATCCTTAAGCACCTGGCTCAAGCCGACTTTAGTGCCCTAACACCCAAAAAAGAAACGCCATTAATGCTTGCGGCAGGTGCCAAAAATATAAAGGTGGCTCAATTTCTTCTCCTTTTGAGAAGCGTGCGGGAAAATATTAATCACCAAGATAATAATGGTCAAACAGCTCTGCATTGGGCAGTAAGAGCCAACAGTCCGGCATTGGTGGGTTTATTGATGGATGAGAACGCTAGATTAAGCGTCCAAGATAGTCAGGGACAAACTCCCGTGAGTCTCAGCAAAGAGCTTAGATTTGGGCAGGTAGCCATGATACTCGGTTATCCCCTGGAGCCTGAAAGAAATCCCCCTCCAAAAAGAATAGTTATTGGTGAAAGACGGCAGTCTTTTATTATCGACGCTTCTTTTAGTATCAACCAATAAGGCCCCATTCTCTTGCGGCCTGGCAATATTCGCACTATTTAATGCTCGTAATCTAATGGGAGCATTGATATGAGTTTAACTTGCGGCATTGTCGGTTTGCCTAACGTTGGCAAAAGTACCCTTTTTAATTGTTTGACTGCCGCTAAAGCTGAGGCCGCCAACTATCCTTTTTGCACCATCGACCCCAATGTTGGCGTGGTGAGCGTTCCCGATGAAAGGCTCGATGCGTTGGCTAAAATTGTTCAGCCCGAGCGTATTGTGCCGGCGGTGGTGTCTTTTGTGGATATCGCAGGCCTGGTGAAGGGTGCGAGTCAAGGTGAAGGTTTGGGAAACAAGTTCTTAAGTCACATCCGAGAAGCTAATGCTATTTGTCACATGGTGCGCTGCTTTGAGGACCCCAATATCATTCACGTGGAAGGAAAAATTAATCCTCTTCACGACGTGGAAGTCATTGAGACTGAGCTCGGTTTGAAAGACATTGATACTTTGGAAAAACAAGTACACAAGGCTCAAAAAAATGCCCGTGGTCAAGATAAATTGGCGAAGAAACTGGCGCCATTTTTGGAAAGTCTGCTCAATCACCTCAATGAAGGCAAGCTCGCGCGAACATTTAGTTTCGATACGGCCGATGAAGAATTAAAAACTGCCTATGACGAGCTTCATCTGATTACGAGCAAGCCAACGCTTTTTATTGCGAATGTTTCTGAAGAAGGTCTCACTGAAGATAATGAGCATGTAAAAGCACTTAAAGCTTTTGCTCTAAAACGTAACGATGAAGTAGTAAGTATTTGCGCGAAAATTGAAGAAGAGCTCAAGGATCTCAGCCCTGAAGATCGAAAGACCTTTTTAGCTGATCTTCACATTGAATCAGCAGGTCTCGAACGGGTAATCAAAAAGGCCTACAGCTTGCTCAATTTATGCACTTATTTAACTGCCGGTGTGAAAGAAGTTCGGGCTTGGACTTTTCACAAAGGAAGCAAAGCGCCACAAGCTGCCGGCGTCATTCATAGTGATTTTGAAAGAGGCTTTATTAAGGCAGAAATAATGTCGTGCGAAGATTTCATTAAATATGAAGGTGAGGCTAAAGCCAAGGCCGCTGGAAAAGTTCGCACAGAAGGCAAAGAATATGTTGTACAAGACGGCGATGTGATTCATTTTCGATTTAATGTATAAAATGCTACTAAGGCACTTGTGTACGGCCAATCTTGACCTAATCTATTAGTTTCATGAATCAGTGCTCTTTGGTGCTGATCCTTGAGCATTAAGTGCTTTCGCTACGGCGCTTGATAATTATTAATAGTTTATCGCAAAAAAGGTCGCAAACAATGGATCACGTGAGCTCTGGCGTCCAATCGCAATCATCGTTGATCGAACCCTTGGTCGCCTTATTAGTTGTGGCAACCATCGTCGGTATTATCTCTCACCGGGTTCGGCTGCCCTACACTGTTTTGTTAATGCTATTCGGAATAGCGCTCGCCTCTATCAATTTGATCCCTAATATTGAGTTATCCCAAGACTTGTTGATGGGGGTCTTTTTGCCGGTACTCTTATTTGAAGCGGCCATCCATTTTCCATTTTACGAACTCAAGAAATTTGCCCCCACCATTGCGACCCTAGCCGCTCCCGGCGTGATTTTAACGGCTTTAACAACGGCTGCGGTATTGCTGGTTGAAGTATCTACTTTTCGTATTCAGTCAGGCATGACTTTTATGCATTATTTGCTCTTTGGTACCATCATTGCCGCCACCGACCCCATCGCGGTGATCGCCTTATTTAGGCAATTGGGCGTAAAGCGAAAGCTTGCGATTGTGCTGGAAGGGGAGAGTCTTTTTAATGATGGTACCGCTATTGTCATGTACACTGTGGTTCTTTCTGCTCTCACCTCGGGAGTATTTAGCTGGCAGGATGGCGCTTTATTGTTTGTGACTGACGCGCTCTTTGGTATTTTGCTCGGCGCGGTGGTTGGTGCGTTCGCGAACTTCATCATTCCTTTTGCCAAAGATCCTTTAATCACCATCGCTATCACGACGGTAGCGGCCTACGGCTCATATTTAGTGGCGGTGTCTTTGCATGCCTCAGGGGTGCTTGCTACCGTAACTGCTGGGGTATTTTTGGCGAACATGGGCAAGGGTGGTCGCATCGAGCCTTCGAGCCGCATGGCGGTGGTGAGCTTTTGGCGCTATTTGTCCTTCTTTGTATCGAGCATTGTGTTCCTTTTGATTGGACTTAAGGTGAATGTTGGCTTCTTGCTCAATCATGCGGAGCTGATTTTGTTTGCCTTCTTGGCTGTTCTTGCCTCCCGCGCCATCAGCGTATTCTTGCCTTTGGGCCTTTTGACACGAATGGGCCAGCCGATGACGGCAAAAAGCGCCACCGCCATTTGGTGGGGAGGCTTACGGGGCTCTTTGTCTATGGTTTTGGTGCTGTCGATTCCCGACACTATCGCTGGGAAGGATGAACTGATCGCTATGACTTTCGGTGTCGTGGTCTTGTCGGTATTGGTACAAGGCTCAACCATGGGACCTCTCGTGCGAGCTCTCGGCTTAGTCGAAACCAGAAGCGAAGCGATGGCTTTTATGTCGCGCTGCTTAGCACGCTTAAGGGCGATTTCCGCGCAACAAAAAGTTTATGCCAACATGGCAATGGAAGAGGGTGTTCACGAGCATTCCAATATTGCACAGCGTCTTCACGACGAGCGGCAGGAAATTTTAGCTGAGCTTAAAGAACGGGAAAATGAGCCGGATTTTATCAAAGCTAAAGAAGAACGTATTCGTTTCATTGAGATGAAATTGATGGAAGTGGAAGAGGATTCTTTGAGGAAATCTCTCGATAGTCATTTGATTACGGAAGATGATTTGAATGATTTGGTGAAGATTAATCCTAGTTGAGTTTAGGTTTCCAATTGGCACTACGTCCCCCTCTCCCGCTTGCGGGAGAGGGCTCGGGGAGAGGGTGGAGCAACGTATACGTTTGGGTTTATCGTCGACAAAAAAACAATATAGGTTTATGTTACTCCACCCTCTCCCTAGCCTCTCCCGCAAGCGGGCGAGGAGTTGTGGTGCGTGCTTTAAGTTTTTTTTAGTTAGGGATGCCGAAAAATATTCTGCTGGTAAAACCTAAGCTCTTCAATCGAATCCTTAATATCTTCAAGGGCCGTATGCGTGCTCGCCTTTTTGGGCGGTCGTGCCTTTTGTCCATACCAAGCCTGGCCAATCAACTTTAGCGACGACACATCGATTTGGCGATAGTGCAGATAGCCCTCGAAAGTGGGCATATAGGATTCCAAAAATCGTCGATCGACATAAATCGAGTTGCCGGCCAGAATTCCTTTTTGATAGCCCACATGCTGGCATAAAAGCTGCATAAGCTCTCTTTCTGCCTGCATCAACGAATATTCCGAAGTTCTTACTCGCTCCAATAAATTATTTTTAGTATGCATGCTGCGTACGATAGGAATCATCGACGACAACGCAGATTCCGGTTGCCAAATTGGTATGTCGATTTCGCAGAGAACTTTTAAATTTGGGTCGGTTATTATCATTGCTACTTGCAAAATAACGCAGTTAGATTCATCGAGGCCGGTCATTTCCAAATCAAGCCATACCCAGCGGTCATAAGTTATTTCTTCATAAGCCATTGCTTTGCCTTTTTTTAATATCCCGCTTCTAGCTAGTTCGTTAGTTAGATTTTAAAAAGGGACAACTATCCTCTTTTATGATAAGCGAGAGCGGCTAGAATTATAAAATTTTCGATGGATTCACTAAGATGTCATTTTTAGCCTCATTATTTACCCTGCTGTTCGCATTTTCCCTCAATGGGACTTCTGATTTAGGCGTAAGAGCTCAATCCTTGGGCGGTGCTATTCGGGCTGAGGGGAGTTCAAATGATGTGATTTTTTATAATCCGGCGGCCATGTTGAAAGAGCGCCGCATTAGCCCGGAAGTGGATTATTTATATAATTCTTATACCGCAGGCCATGCCCTTGGGGTGTCGGTGGTAGATTCATCCACCAGCGCTTGGGGGGTAGGGATCGGTTATAACGCCCAGTTTTTCCCTTCCAGTGAACTTGCGAGTTCCCATTTATTATATTTTTCTACAGCCATGCCTTTAGGTACTGATTTACTTTCCTTAGGGGGCTCACTTTCTTATGCCTATGATACAAAAATAGGCCCCCCGCCCTTGGCTAATTTTTTTAATATGGATCTTGGTTTAATGGCCAAGCTTCCCATCGGATTTAGCATTGCCGTGGTGGCGGATCATTTACTTGAAGCCAAGGGCAAAGAAAAATCTTTAGGCTTATCGTTAGGAACGGCCTATGATTTTTCGGTGCTTTTGCCATTGCCCTTAACCTTATCTTTTGACTGGTCGATGGCGGATATTAAGAACGACGATGACCTCCATCATATAATCGGCGCTGGAGCTCAGTTTATTGTGCTCAAGCTTTTGCCTATTCGCGTTGGCTATAAATCAGACCAGGTGGAGCAAAGAAAACTCATCAGCCTTGGTTCTGGCTTAATTCTTGGCCCCGTGGCAATCGATGCTCTCTACCAACAAGATTTATTAATAGGAAAATTCCGTCATTTTGGTGCGGCGCTTCGTGTGGCCATATAAAAGGCCAAAGAAGCTAATAAACGAAGTTATGTGCGCAAGAAAAAATGGGGATAGAGAAAGATCAGTGCTAAGCGTCAAAAAAGTGGCAAAAGTATAAATTGAGAATGATGCTATTGCTGGTAAAATAAATATTTTTGGCGGCATTGTTTGTTTAATAAATAAGGCCGCCATGACTGGTAGGAACAATGAGGTACTAAAAATACCCTCCATGAAAAGCCACATGGATTCAAAATCGGCTTTAAAGACTATGGCGATTACTATTACAAATACGCTGCTTATACCAATCATGAATTGATGTTTAGGAATATTGTTTTTGCTGTTGCCTATTAAGTCATAAGAAACGCTGGTACCAGATACAAAAAGAAATGAATCGAGTGTCGACAAAATAGTTGCAATAATACCCGTGATAAATAAGCCTCTGAGTCCTCTAGGCATGAGTTGTATGCCGTAAAATAAATAGGCTTTATCCGAAGGGGCATCGGGAATGAGGGCCTTTGCATACATGCCCCCTAGAGTGGTGCAGCAATCAAAGAGAATCCAAAAAGCAATGGCGATTAATATGCCTCTGATGGCGGTCTTGTCGGTTTTTGCGGCGAGACATCGTTGGTAAAAAACCGGATGGATAAGAGTGCTTGAGCAAGCCACCAAAAACCATACTAATAATGCTAAATAATTTTTGTCGCCCTGCCATTGAAAATAAGAAGTGGGGAGTTTCTCGGCGAGAAAGGACCATCCCCCAAAAGAATAAATTGAAAAAAGAGCGATCATAATCACTGAGCCAAACATCAACAAAAATTGTACGCCATCAGTGATGACAATGGCTCGAAGCCCGCCCGTGATAGAATAACTTGCGACGAGCCCCACGCCTAAGAACACCGAGAGAGGAAAACTTAAGCCCGTGATTATTTGCAGCAATATGCCGAGACTCACGGCATAGCTCACCGGTAAAGCGTGAAAAAACAGAATTAACCCAGAAAGTTTGCGAGCTTTAGCGCCAAATCTAAGTCCCACCAATTCTGGGAGCGATCTCACTTTTTCGGCACGGATTTTTTTTGCGAGTACCAGTGCGAATAGTATATAGGCGCAATACCAGCTTATTCCCTGGGTAAAAAAGCTATAAAGCCCGTGTTCAAATGCTATTTGCGTGACCCCAAAAATCCCTCCATACCAAGTTGAGGTGAGGGTGGCGACGAAAAGAGGAAGCCCGAGGCCTCGATTCATGAGCAAATATTCTTCGGCCCCTGGTTTTTGTTTGCTAAATCGCTTGATGAGTTGGGGAGAGAGCGCAAAGAGGCCGATGAAAAAGACCATGACAGCGAGGTCGAGAGTCCCTAAAAAAGACCATAGATCGATATGAGGATGATAAATTTTCATCATTAACAGCTCCCTACGCTGGCATGACCCAGGTCAGGTTCAAAGGGTATTTCTCAGCCCCTAAGGGCACCCCTGCAGTGGAAAAAATTGAGCAGACTTTCGGCTTTAATGGAAAAAGGAGGCTTAATCGTCAATAGATGTCTTAATCGAGCACCTAAGTTGCTCGCTCCCACATCGTCATTGCGAGCGGGCTTTGTTGCATAAATAAATTTTGAGGCTAGGGTCCTGCACCTACGCTCCCTCGCCCGCTTGCGGGAGAGGGCTGGGGGAGAGGGTGGAGAAATAAATTCGAAGGATTTTTCTTCGGATAGCCTTCGTGTTTATGTCTCTCCACCCTCTCCCTAGCCTCTCCCGCAAGCGGGAGAGGAGGTGTTGAGGTAAAACGGGTCCACATTTATGAAACAACGCCTTGCGAGCGTAGCGCGGCAATTGGAAGCGCCTGATGCAATTGCCGCGCTAACGCTCGCAATGACGATTGTCGCTAGGGAATCGTTAATTTAAGTCTTTTCGACGCGCCTAATTTGCACCATTTTTTGAAAGCTCGGCTCGTCTTTCTCGGGGGCACTAAAATCCTCAACTTCGATGCGAAAAAAAGCATGATCAAATGGCGTGCCAGGTGCAGCCTTCGTTCGTACTAAGCGTTCTTTTAGCCCTTTTTTAGCCATTTCTCGCGCCCTATAAATGCAATAAGGATTATTGCCCGCTTTACCAAACAAGGAATGGGCGGTGAAGGTGCAGCCACCTTGGCAGGGATCTCTAAAGTCACAAGTTTTACAAAAACCCCATAATTCTTTCGCGGCAGGGCTACGCAAAGAGAGGAGTTTTTCCGAAGAGTTCCAAAGCTCGGTCAAACTCTTATTTTTAACATTGCCGGCGGCATAATAATCAGTCTGTAGCGACGGGCAGCCTTTAATCGTTCCATCAGATTCAATGCCCATGATAAAACGGCCTGCCTGACACCCTGCAAAATAGTCGCTCATCGCTTCACTGGGCGAGCGCAAAAGCGCTTCTTCCGTGCCAAAATAACCTAAATTATTGCCGGGCATAATTATTATATTATCTTTAAAAGCCTGTTTTTTTAATGCCGCTAAACGAGGAATAATATCTAATAAATCATAGGGTTGAAGAAGCATGTCGGGCCGATCAGCTGCACGGCCTAGGGGTGCTATGATTTGCACTTGCCAGGCATGTATACCGGCATTTTTGAGCGTCGCATATAAATCTTCTAATTGAGCTTTATTGAGGCGATTAATGGTGGTATTTACCGTCGGCCTAATTTTCGCTTCTTTCAAATTTTCGATAGCTTTCAAAGCATTGCTAAAACTGCCCTTATTGGCACGCAAAAGATCATGCACCTCTAAGAGACCATCAATACTCACCGAGACACGATCAATACCTGCCGATTTCATCGCGTGGGCAAGCTCTTTGGTGATACCCCGGCCCCCAGTAGTGAGGCCCACTTCGACGCCACCCTCTTTGAGTGCCTGAGTAACGCTTAAAAATCCTTCATGCAGATAAGCCTCACCGCCTATGAGAATAACTTCTTTGGTTTTTAGTGCGATGAGATCCTGCGCCACCACCAAGGCTTCCGCAATGCTCAGCTCGCCAGTTCGCGGCAAATCGGCCCGCGAACCGCAGTGCGTACAGCGCTGATCACAACGAAGCGTAAGTTCCCAAACCACATAGGCAGGAAAAGGCTTGCTATTCAGGACATCAAGACGCCGCGTCATCTACTCTGATTCTTCAGGAGTATGTGGATGTTCATGGTCAGCATCTTTTCCATGCTCACCATCACAAGATTCCTCGGGATTTCTGATTGGTTGTTTATAGTCGCCTGGTGCCCCATAGCATGCCATCAAGGTGAGACTAACCACTCCCACACCGATCATAGATGCGCTAGATTTCAGCCGGCGAGAAAATTTTTCTCGGCGGCAATTGGGACAGCTTTTAGCTTGGACGGGGATGAACCCATCGCATGAATCGCATTTTATCATAATGTCACCTCTAGTGTGAGCCCAGGCTGCCTGATGCGGGCGGCTAGGTCAATCGAGGATTAATGCTCCTTTTCGAGCAGCTCCCAATGAGGCTTGGTCTTAAAAAATGCGACTATATTGCGGGGCTTATTATTTTTTTATAGCAATAAAAGCCGTTGGTTTAACATATTTGGAAATCACTTTAGCATTTTGATCTGCAAAATATTCTATTACCGAATAGAGCGTATTGCTTGATTCAGAATAAATTCCAAAAAACTCCAATTTTCCTTTTGGCTCTAACGGAATAGGGGCCTTCGCAACGCCTTTTACAATACCAGGCCAGGGATCGTTATAAGTAACATCAATAGTCACGGGAATGCCCTCTTGGATTATTTGCAATTTTCCACCGCTCACTTTTCCTTCTACCT
The DNA here is from genome assembly GCA_964368985.1 of uncultured Myxococcales bacterium. Classification (GTDB taxonomy): domain Bacteria; phylum Myxococcota; class UBA727; order UBA727; family JABDBI01. The sequence goes on from CAYJDW010000035.1 coordinate 8,947, forward strand.
CTTTGTCGAAGCCCGTAACAATTGCGTTATAGGAACCATCGAGGCTTAGGGAAGCGACATCCCCCTGTTTTTGGGCAAATCCAATACCTTTGACGGCTGCATCTATGAGGTCAACAACCATAAAATGGCGCCCAGATGGCACCAGTTTAAGCAGCAGATTAGCTATCTTTTTATTAGATGAATCAAAGGCCTCCACAACGCCATTGCCCAAATTCTTGTAAGTTCCAGAAATATCAGCGGCTTCAGGTGGTGAGCCACCTAGATTCTTTTTTATCGCAATATCAAAGCTTCCATCTTCCTTTAGTTGAACGGTGCCATATCCCGCTTTATCCGAAGGATCGCCTGCTATACCTTTAGGCGCGAAGTTTACATAACTGTAAACGCCGGCAACATCTGAGTTTTTAAAGGCGGTACCTAGGGTAGGTACACCGACATAAAAGTTTGTACCAACGGCCCCAATAATTACCTCATCTTTAACAACAACGGCGAGCGTTCCCTGCGAGGTTTGATAGGCATAGCCACCAAATTGCGGAAGCAACTTCAGAGTGCCGCTCCCTTTGCCCTCTGCTAATCCCTTGAAATCTCCTTCTTTAACTTCATAGCTATAGCTAAGATTTTTAGTGTCGATTTTCGCTTCAAGGAAATCGCCAATGCTCAAGCCAGCATTAAAAGTTTGGACCAAAGAAGTATCCTCGGGTTTTTCATTTTTCCCAGGCTTAACATTATCCCCCGCCTTAACTTTGTCCCCAGTCTTTCCATTGTCCCCGCAAGCCTGCGTAAAAAGTAATAATGCCGTCGAAAGAAATAAAGAAAATCTAAACATATATAAACTCCCTGTTGATATCAAAGAATAAGCCGTAATTAATTATTCGGGCAAGTGAAATGCCTGTTTCATAAATTCATAAGACTTATGAGCCTAAATATCTCCAGAATGATTAGCGAGCCTCTCCAGAATATTTAATTCCACCGTCATTGAGAGCGTAGCGCGGCAACCAGGGAGCTTTTTAACAGAAAGTATTAATTCATGAAAATGGCGTACAATTTCAATGTGAATCAAGGAAAATGGCGTACAATTTCAACGTGAATCATGGAAAATGGCGCCAGATAAGATACCCTACTTACTCCCAAAAACCGTAATATTCTCGCCATTTGCTAAATCGTCCTTTCTTGCCGCCGCAAATACTGGCCGCGGCCGGGGCGGGCTAAGAGTTGCCTGTCCTTCACAATAATTTCGCCTCGCGACAATACAGTTTCGCTCACGCCCTTGATGGTGCGGCCCTCGTAAGGATTGTAATCGGCTTTCATGTGGTGGGTTTTTGCGGAAATGGTCCAGTCTTTATGGGGATTAAAAATGACGATGTCGGCGTCGCTTCCTACGGCAATGGTGCCTTTTTGAGGAAACATACCAAATATTTTGGCGGGTGCCGTCGAGATTAGCTCGACCCAGCGATTGAGAGAAATATGTTTTTTCAAAACCCCGCCGTCGTACATGAGGCTCACTCTGGTCTCGATACCAGGGGCGCCATTGGGGATGAGGCTAAAGTTATCGCGGCCCAGTTCTTTTTGTTCCTTCATGCAAAATGGGCAGTGATCGGTGGCCACCACTTGCAAATCGTTGAAGCGTAAGCCCCGCCATAAATCATGTTGCTGGCATTGGTCTCTGAGGGGTGGGCTCATAACATATTTTGCGCCGCCAAAGCCAGTCTCTTCGTAGTTGTCGTAGGACAAAAATAGATATTGCGGGCAGGTTTCGGCATAAGCAGGAATGCCTTTGTGACGGGCTTGGGCCACTTGCTCCAGAGCTTCAGCCGAGGATAAATGCACGATATAAACCGGCACATCGGCCATTTGGGCGAGAGCAATAACGCGGTGAGTCGCTTCAGCTTCAGCGAGTGCAGGGCGGGTGAGGGCGTGATATTTTGGTGCGGTATTACCTTTTTTAAGGGCTTGCTCGACCAAAACATCAATGACGCCGCCATTTTCAGCATGAAGACAAATAGTGGCGCCGATTTCTCCTGAGCGCTGGAGCGCGCGAAAGATGGAGGCATCGTCCATCATGAATACGCCAGGATAAGCTGTGAACAATTTAAATGAGGTCACGCCTTCTTTTACAAGCTGCGCCATTTCAAGGCTTAGTTTCGGGCTAAACTCACGCATGATGCAGTGAAAACCATAATCGATTACCGCTTTTGCTTCGGCCTTTTTCATCCAGGTTTCAAAAGCTAGACTAAGGCTTGAGCCGCGTTCCTGAATCGCAAAATCTACAATAGTCGTGGTGCCCCCCATGGCAGCAGCGATGGTGCCGCTCAAAAAATCATCGACGGAGCTCGTGCCCCCAAAAGGCATGTCGAGATGGGTATGCACATCCACACCGCCCGGGATGACATAACGATCTTTTGCGTCGAGAATTTCATCGGCCTTAATTTTGAGATCTTTGCCGATGCATTCAACTTTGCCCTCATCAATAAAAATATCAGCTTGATAAAAATCGCTGGCCGTAATGATAGTGCCGTTTTTAATAAGTGTCGTCACGTCGTGCTCCTAGGGCAACTGTTCCGTCATAGCAGAATAAGTGTCTGGTCTACGATCACGGAAAAATTGCCAGGTGCGTCGCACTTCTTCGTTCATGGCCAGATCAAGCTCGGCTACTACCAGTTCATCGTTATTTTTTGATGCCTCGGCAATGATTTGTCCTCGAGGATTCACGAAATAGCTGCTGCCATAAAACTCGCCAATATTCCACGGCGCTTCGGTGCCAACGCGATTGATGCATCCCATGAAATAACCATTTGCCACGGCGTGAGCGGGCTGCTCGAGTTTCCATAAATACTCCGACAACCCTTTAACGGTTGCCGACGGATTATAGACAATTTCGGCGCCATTGAGCCCAAGTAAACGAGCACCTTCGGGGAAATGCCGGTCATAACAAATATAGACGCCAATGGTGGCAAACTCGGTTTTAAATACCGGATAGCCAAGGTTGCCAGGTTTGAAGAAATACTTTTCCCAAAAACCCGAAGTCTGTGGGATGTGATTTTTGCGATATTTTCCTAAAAAGGTCCCATCGCTATCGATAACTGCCGCCGTGTTATAATAAACTCCCGCCATTTCTCGTTCATAAATAGGAACGACAATGCACATGCGATATTTCTTGGCATAGGTAGCTAATAAATTAGTGGTAGGGCCCGGTATACTTTCGGCCAAACCATACCATTTGGGATCCTGGCTAGGGCAAAAATAGGGCGCATTAAAAAGTTCTTGCAAACATAAAATCTGCACGCCCTTTTTTCCCGCTTCTTCGATCAAAGACAGATGTTTCTCGAGCATGGCAGAGCTGATGCGCTCGATGGATTCGTTTGCATCATTGATAGGGTTTTGAGCTTGAATCAAGCCCGAGAAAAGTGTTTTTTGCCGCATAAATGACCCGTTAAATGAGTTTTAGCAGGTCGTCCAACACGCAACTAGATGGCAATGATTCCCAATTTTTTCGGGCAGTAGGTAATTAGTTATTTTCTGGAACAAAAGAGAAAGATCCTTGATCACTCACGAAGAAACGACTCATTATTTTTCTCGCAGTTATCGCTCGCCATTTCTCTCTTTTATAAAAATTAAAGGGATCAGGGCTAGAGCCGATATTAAATTTTTCTTTCGTAAGTTGGGTCAATTGCCAAATAAAGCTATTTTCATAGGCTATTAAAGGTGAGCAAAAGTATGATTTGTAATCTTTCTTGTTGATAATATAAATAAATAATTCAGTAATAGAATCATGGGCTGATAAGTCAATAAAAAACATGTTAGCTGGATCCACCAACCAATGCTGTTCCCCTTCCTCGCTTTTAAAAGTGATTAAGTTCCAGGCATGGCCCGGCTCACTGGTCCAACCCGGGCCAAAAGCTTCGCCAGTAATTTGGCGGATAGTTCCATTAAAAGGTATTCCATAATGGTCAAATATCTTAGCTACTAGAGGAAGAAAAAAAGTTGCCCAATGACGGCACTTTATTTCGGTAGCAGGTGGATAAGAAAATGCAGCCTGCATTTTATCTAAGTGGCGGTGAGCGCATACAAGTGTTGTAGCAATAAAATTCTGTTGATTGTCGAGGTTAATATCCTCGAGCAATGCTGTAATTAGTTCCAGCCACAGCTCATGATCACTATTAAATAAAATAGCTTCCTGAGGGAAATATGGATTAATATAAGCCCATTTTCCCGAAGCAAAATCAGTGTCGCGTGAACTCAGCGGTTTATAAAGAATCTTTATAATGCTTGGGGTTCGCTCAAGGGCGGCGGTATTTTCACCTTCTTGGTCTTCTTCTAATTTCGCACCGGTCGCTGAATCTTCTGTATCCGATTCTTCAAACAATTTTCTTTTCGTCTTAGATTTCACAGGCTCTATCATTATTGTTTGCTTAGAATTAATTTGAAATTGCAAGCTATCTCGCAAAGGAGTGCAGGTATTATAGAAAACGCCTTTCTTGTCAGGCGTATAGCCAGTAGGATTTTTTTGAAGTTCTTGTTTGTTTTTAGCTATGGATTTCACAAAATTACTATTATATTTTATTTCAATGGTTTTATCACTGTGTTTAAATTTTTTAGCCGGAGGTTCCTCATTAACAAAAGTGGGTCGTGGTAATGACTCTTGTTCCATAGCGAAAGTTGAATAAGAAAAGATTGCCGGAAAAATAATAAATAATAATTTTATCATTTAGTGAACTCGCTAATTAATTTAGATATTTAATGCTGTGTAATTGATCAAAAAAACAACTAAATCAAGGGTTCTATTTTACTGCTTTAAAGGTGCGAAATTAGGGGTTTTTGGTGGTGAGGGAGTTTTTTCGGTTATCCGCAATCGCCAGATGAAACTAAGGCCTATTTTTTTTCTTCAAACTGCAGGCTAAGGGCTTTGGCTTTAATACCTACCAAATCGCAGGAAAATTTATGAACAACTTCAGTCACTTGCTAAATGAGATTGCTCAAGCTTATGAAGCCCCAGAGGCCTTTAAAGATGCCCAGCTTAAGACCCTGTGTGCGAGTTTTCTTGATGGACTGGAGCAAGGCCATGTTCGCTGCGCTCATAAAAAAGAAGGCATTTGGCGAGTCGATGAGCGTGTCAAAAAGGGTATTTTGCTCGCGTTTCGTATCGGGCAGAAAGAGCAGTTGTCGATGGGGCCGATGAGCTTTGTTGATAAGGCCAATCTTTGGCCGCGCACTTTTAGCGTTGATGATCACGTTCGGGTAGTACCATTCGGCTCGACCGTGCGTAGAGGTGCTTATTTAGGGCGCAATGTTACGGTGATGCCTCCCTCTTATGTAAATATAGGTGCTTTTGTCGACGAGGATTCTTTGGTTGACTCCAATGCCTTGGTTGGTTCATGTGCTCAGATAGGAAAGCGTGTGCATTTGTCGGCGGGCGTGCAGATAGGCGGCGTACTTGAGCCCATTGGAGCGATTCCCGTAATTATTGAGGACGATTGTTTGATCGGGGGCAATTCTGGCATTTATGAAGGCACACGCATTGGCAGCCGCGCGGTTATTGCTGCAGGCGTAGTTCTCACGAAGAGCATCAAAGTTTATGATTTAGTGAAAGAGCAAGTCATTGTGGCCGAAGGACCTGATGGCGTGCTGTCGATCCCTGAGAATGCCGTCGTGGTCCCAGGCAACCGCGCATTATCGAGCGATTTCGCCAAAACTCATGCTTTGTCGGTGGCGGCACCTTTGATCATCAAATATCGCGACGATAAAACCGACACTAAGATCAAGCTCGAGGGCTTGCTGCGTTAGTTTTTTCGCACTTTCAAATATTCAATGACGTTTTGATGATTTTGGCCCTGAAAAATGCGATTGACGAAAATTCCTGGCAAATGAACATCGTCAGGATCAATGGTGCCAAATGGCACGATAGTCTCGGCCTCCACGACGGTGATTCTTCCTGCCATCGCCATGGCAGGGCTAAAATTTTGGCTGGTACGATAAAAACGTAAATTTCCGTAAGTATCTGCTACCGCTGCACGTAAAATAGCGAAGTCAGCGGTGAGAGCAGTTTCAAATATCATAGTTTTCCCGTTGAGAACGCGATGTTCTTTGTCTTTGGCAACGAGAGTTCCAACGCCGGTCGGACTAAAAAAACCGCCGATACCGACGCCGCCTGCGCGAATTCTTTCCGCCAATGTTCCCTGCGGATTTAGTTCAACATCAATGGCATTTTTTAACATGAGCTCTTCAAGATCAGGATTCCCGCCGACAAAAGAGCAAATTACTTTTTTAACTTGATGATTCTGCAATAAAATCGCGAGCCCCTGGCCCTGATTGCCACAATTATTAGAAATAATGGTGAGATTTTTTTTGCCTGAATCTCTGATGGCCTTGATACAATTCTCTGCCCCCCCCGAAAGCCCAAAGCCGCCACTCATGATGGTGGCGCCATCAAATAAATCAGCGAGAGCGAGGGAGGCATTATCTACCACTTTAGTGAGTGCATTCATGATCGTTTCCTCGTGACAAGCAAGAGCGCCGGCAATAAGACGATATCCGCTATCAGGGCGCTCAGCAAGGTAACCGAGGCTATGATAGAGAAATCTCTCAGAGCCATAAACTCCGAGAAAAACATGATGGAAAAACCACCCAATAATATGACGGTGGTGTAAATAATCGGTCGGCCAGAACCATGGAAAGCTCGGTAAATAGCGCGCATAAAAATAATCTTGTTGGTGGAGTGAGAACTTTTTGAGCGCTCTTCATCCATGCGCGACAAGAGGTGAATGCAAGCATCGATAGAAAGCCCCAGTGCCATGGAAAAAATCATTACGGTAGCGAGGCGTACGTCGACATTAAAAAGATACATGGCGGCAATGGTGAGACCAATGGGGAGAATATTGGGCAAGACAGCGATGATCATATAGCGCAATGAACGAAAAAAGATCGCCACAAAAACACTGATCAGCACCAGCGCCAAAGCGATGGAACTCGCCATATTTCTCGTCAAATCATGAAGGGCCCTGGAAGAGATAATGGCCGGACCGGTGGCATGAATGCTAATGCCTTCGAGGGATTTTTGCTCGATAATGGCGTTAAGGAATTTACGGAATTCCTCAGCATGGGTGGTGGAAGTATTCGCTAAAAATCCCAAAATTTGTAAGTGCTGCCCGTCCGCGCTGAAAAACATATCGCCCACCATGTTTTTTTGCTCTCGCGAAAATTGTTCCATGCCCTGCATAATTTCGTGGAAAGTCTCGTCGTCAATTTCACTTAAGATAAGAGGTTGAGGATTTTTTAACATGAGAAAATTAAGTGCGTCCGTGGGGGCGCGTAGGGTAGGATGCAGAGGATGCTTACGAATTTTTGCCGCTATATCACTAATAAGCAAAGCACTCTCTCTCGACGACAATCTGGTCTTTGTCCCAGAGAGAACAATATAAAAAGGCATGGTGGCGCTAAAGTTTTTTTCGATAAAACTGAGCGCGAGACTCGCCTCATTGTCAGGGGGCAGCTCGCCCACCCAGTTTTGATTGGAAGTGATGTTGCGCGCAACGAAGAGGGAAGCCACCAAGGAGATGATCGCTATTATTGAAAAGAGCTTAGCGTAGCGGAGCGACTTGCTGATACTTAAGCCCAAAATGGCATCAATGGTGAGAGTCTTTGGCCATTTACGCATGAAAGGAGGCGCGTGATGCGTGGGCAATTTATGTAAGGATAAGAGAGCGGGCATTATGAGAAAAGTAATCAGATAGCAAAGCATAATGCCAATAGCAGTATCGATACCAAAAAGTTTAATTATCTCGATGCCAGAGAATGCCGACGAGAGAAATCCCAAGGCAGTGGTGGCGCTCGTGAGAAAACAAGGCAAAAGCATGGCGGCTATAGTTGCAATTACCACGTCTTTTTTTTGCGCAACTTTGCCATTTTGTCGAGCATTGATGCTCTCGTCGACATAGCGCGTATAAATGTGGACGGCATCAGCAATGCCAATCACCATGATGAGCATGATGAGGGCATTATTGACGACGTTGATATCGTGGTCGACGAGCGCCAAAAAGCCCACCGTCCAAATAATTGCCAAAAAAACTATGAGCAAGGGGAAAAGGGCACCAAGGGGATGTTTTGTCATTACCACAAGGAGAAGCACGAGAAAAATAGCTATCAAAGGCACGAAGCGAACTTGATCATTTTTTAATAGTTTGATCATCTCATGCTGAATAATGGGCATGCCAGTAAGGTGAAGCTTAATGTCGGGATTAGCTACGCGAAATTCCAAGAGATCGCTCTCGATACTATCGAGGGCACGCTTTTGGTTTTCCTGGTCATTGAAACCTGAATCCACCATGAAGGTGAGAGCCATTGCATGGCCATCCTTCGAAATAAATGAGCCCTGATAAAGCGGGTGTTCGTTAAAATATGAAATAGCGGCGGGGGTGAGTTCGCCCTGTTCGTTGATGGTAGGGCTGCGGCCAAAGCCTTGCTTGGTGAGCGCGAAAATGGGTTGACTGTGGGGCTCAATGACCTGAAGCACAAAAGGATTTTTTCGAAGTGTTTGCGCGAGCGCGGTGACGCTATGATCGAGCTTTTTGCCTTCGAGCGCCACCATGCACCAATGGCCTTGGTGAGCGAAAGCGGGCAAATAGGTTTTATCGTAGAATTGATAGGCTTCATCGTCATCTAGAAAAATAGTGTCGGCCGAGAAATTAAATTGTATTTTGACCGCGTGGTAGGCAAAAAAGCCTGTGAGCAGAAGAGCAAGAAGCAGCAACACGAATCTTGTCTTATATAAAAATTGGGCGATTAGAGTACAGATAGTTGTCATTTGCTTGCCTTAAAAGTCATGTCTTAGCGGTGTCGGTTGTTGAATAAATTGTTAAACGTTATTGCGCCACCAGCGCCCCTTGAAAAGGGCTTCTTTATATAACTGTGGATTCTTAACACCAAATAACAACCCTGAGCTGTATTTCTCGATAACATAAGAGCAAATTCTGAAGGCAAGTTCAAAAGGCTGGAGCTGATACCCTATGATGGAACTTCTTAGTGATCCCCAAACCTATTTAAGTTTTCTCGCCCTGACTGCTCTCGAAATTGTGCTGGGAATAGATAACATTTTATTTATCAGTATCGTCACGAGTAGGTTGCCAAAACAGCAACAAGAAAAAGCCCGTAAGCTCGGCATTGCTTTAGCATTATTTGGTCGCTTAGCTTTATTATTTTCGCTTGGGTGGGTTTTATCCCTCACGAAGCCATTATTTTCTTTGTGGCAATTTTCCTTTTCAGGCCGCGATTTAGTGTTAGGGCTCGGGGGACTCTTTTTAATTTATAAAGCTACACAAGAAATATTTATTCACCTCGAGCAAGCCAGCCAACCTGCCGAAACTCCCAAAAAAGCCATCTCAATGAAGTCAGCCATTGGGCAAATCATTCTCCTGGATCTAGTCTTTTCTCTCGATTCAATTATTACCGCCATCGGCTTGGTTTCCCACATGGCGATTATGGCCGTAGCCGTCGTTATTGCTGTTATTGTAATGCTCATGTTTTCCAACTTCATCGCTGACTTTTTGGAACGACATCCTTCGATGAAAGTCCTTGGTTTATCATTCTTGTTGCTTATTGCCGTCCTTTTAGTGGCGGAATGCTTTGGTCACCATTTACCACGCGCTTACGTCTACTTTGCCCTTGGATTTTCGATGGTGGTGGAGGCGATCAATATTGTTCATCGCAATAAAACCAAACGTCGAGCGCCGAAATAGATCGAGCACCGTCGCTATATTCCAAGCTCGATTGTTAAGGGTTCCTATTTGCAATAAATGGTGCTAGGTCTTCTAGGGACTCCAGAGGGATAAATCTTTGGAGATAAGGAGATGTTATGAAGAATATGTTAAAAACATTCTTATTCTGCTGTTTATTCTTTTGCGTAAACAGTTTTTCAGAAACTCCTGATAATACATCAGAAAAGTCAGAAAAAATCGCTCTACGATCGCTTGATAATGGTTTGGCTCACGGTGTCGGGGTGGGAGGATCCCTCGATAGTACCTGGGGATTCGGCTATCGACGCTATTTCCCCGCTAACATAGGTGTAAGCGCTAATGTTGGTGGCTCATTTATAAAGCAACAAACTAACGTCGGCTTTGGTGCTGGGGTTTTATTCTCCTTGGTGAACCATCATTTCCCAAGCTTTGGCCTACAAGAATCGTCAGTGCGTGTTTACATGACCGTTAATGCTACAGGCCAGTATGGCAGGGACAACCGTCCAGAAACCGACGCCGTCGATCGTAATTCATTTGTATTTGGGGTAGGTGTAGGCCCAGGCGTGGAGTATTTCTTAAATAAAAACTTCGCCTTTAATGTGGAATTACCTTGGACGACCAAGTTTCGTGTCCGTAATGGCGATATAGCTTTTGAAGGCTCCGCCCCTACCTTGGGTGCTGGATTTACCTACTATATCTAAGCAACGAAGCTGAGTATCAACGAATCCCCGGTTTTTTCGGGGATTTTTTTATGGGCACAACTTAACGACGTTTAGGTCGCGTCATTTTATAAAGTAAACCTAACATTATTCACAATGATCCCCGGCACGTGCGCTGATGCGGTCGACCTTTCTTCATAAGTGCTGTTATCGATAATCATTTCTCGAGCACTGGTGATGGCATCCAGATTTTCGCCAAATATGCGATAGATCGAGTCATCAAAGCGCATCACCGAGAATGGTGCGGCGGGACGACCATTTTTTACAACGAAACATAAAAATCGCGTCATGCCAGTGAGACGACCGTTTTGACGGTCGGAAAAATTCAGATACCACAAATTATTGATGTAAAGACCATCACCGAGCGTCGACAAAATTTCGGAATCTTTGAGCTCTCCTGCGCTCATCTCTATGGCGCCGACTTGCTCTTCATCGTCGGCACCGTTGTGGTCTAGACGATATTCTTTGGCGGTTTTTGGGGAAATCAGGGTATTTTTTAAGACACCGGCTTCAATAATCGGCAATTTGTCTGGTTTTAAAAAACCAGCGGATTGAAAATTAGGTCCGACACCTGCGTGGGTATTTTCAAATAAAGAGAAAGCAGGGGACAAGGTTTTTTCTCCTCCCCAAAGCGGTTGCAGGGAGGAACTTTTTACCTCGAGCGATTTTCTCGAGAAGCCGCCCCAATTGAGCATGGAAAGCATTTCATGAACTGCACTGGGAGAAAAATAAACCCGGTAAGCTCCCGGTTTGATGCTAATGGATTCTTGCTTGAATAGTTCAAGTCCTATATGAGCAGCAGCTATTTTTTGTTGAAATTTTTTAGGCTCGAAACTGGTGTCGCAATAACTTTGCTTAATAGCCTTATCGCCGGAATGATAGATGCTGGTGTCGACGATAAAACTTGATTTTTCAAACCAATTTCTTTGCCCTAAACTATTGGCAAAACCCTTGTAAATGGGACCACCGATATAAGAGCCTACCAAATCCAAGGCGCGGGCTTCCTCAATCACACTCTCAACGATGGCGAATTTATCGCCCAAAGTATTGGGTGCTACGAATTCGGTTGAGTGGGGCTCTTCATTGATCATCAAATAGGGATCATCTGTACTGTGGGCAAGATTAGTTCGCAAATAAGCTAAAGTGCTGGCAATTTTTTCGGTGTCAACACTGAGATTCTTGCTGAGACCCAAGGTGGCGCTTGCGTGTTTTTGGCCCTTAATTAAGTCGAGCTCTAGATTATGCTGGCAAACCGTCCCAGCCTGGCGAATTTTAGCGTGATTAAATCTGGCGTAGTCGAGTGTTTCACCCGAAAACCAGGCGGTATATTTTTCGTCGGACAAAAGTTTTTGATCGACGATCTTAAGGACATCTTGAAAATAATTATTCATGGTTATTCTCCGCCAAAAACGTCGGTATTATTAAATAAGCAGACTGGTGATGCATGACCGACGCGAATGCATTGATTCGGTTCACCCTTACCACAATATGGCGTGCCCATCACTTGAGCAGTGGACGCATCGCCGACCATGGCGAGGTTACGCCAAAAATTAGCACTGATACCACGGTAATTGGGATTTCTCACCACACTCGTCAATTCACCATTCTCGATGAGCTGACCCCATTCGCAACCAAATTGAAACTTATTGCGTGAGTCATCGATAGACCATGAGGAGTTTGATCTGAGATAAATACCTTTTTCAATCGACGACAGCATTTGTTTAAATGAATGTTGGCCAGGCTCGATATTTAGGTTGGCCATTCGGTCGATGGGAGGACGATTCCACGACGAAGATCGAGCGTTCGCCACACCCGCAAGACCCGCACGTTTTTGCGCGACCGCTGCCCCTAAGGGACGGATCAAGATGCCATCTTTAATTAAAAATTGTTTAGTGGCTTTGCTTCCCTCGTCGTCAAACCCGTAAGAAGCAAATTCTTTGGTGATGGTGGGGTCAAAGGTGACATTGAGGAGTTTGGAGCCATATTGATAAGTGCCAAACATGTCCAGCGTCACAAAGCTGGTGCCGGCATAATTTCGTTCATCGCCCAAAATACGATCCAGTTCGATGGGATGACCGATGGATTCATGGATTTGTAGCATCATTTGATCGGGGTCGATCAGCACGTCCATCATGCCGCTTGGACAATTGGGCGCATGCACTAAGGCAATGGCGTCATCGGCCAGATATTTGGCTTTGTCGACGAGGTTTATTCCAAGCAAACCCTCAAAACCACCCTGCTGACAATAAGCACGCATGCCGCCCAAAGTTCGCACTTGGGTGATGCCATCATGGTGAGCGCTGACGCTTAATGATGGCACCAGTAAGTTGATCTCTTGGTTAATGTCGGCACCAAGCGAGTTTTGGTAGCTATTAATGGCGTCAATATTCCAAAGAGATGCGCTTGAATCGACAATTAAATCGCTAGTTTTCAAAGCCAAATCGGCAACCCTGAGTAGGTCGAGCTTATCTTTTAGTGGGACTTGAGAAAGTTTAGTTTCTTGGTTTGGAGCATAAGTGCCCTGATTATTTTCAAAAGGGAACTCAACATTTTTAAGGAGAGAGTGGGGCGCGAGGCGTTCGGCCCATGTGAGTGCGATGTCGAAGGCGGCTCTCAATCCTTGATCGCTTAAATCCTGGGTAGATGCATATGCAATACCACCATTTTTCATGACGGTGACGAGGGCACCTGAATCATAGGTAGATTTGATTGGCTCTTGCACTTGAGAGCGAAAGCTGAGCTCCTGATGTTGCTCATTTAAGACATAGACCGACCAAAAATCGGCCTTGGTGCCATGGCTTTTCAGCGGATGTTCGCGGCTAGACATTTATTTGCTTTCCTAAGGGCGCTTAAAACGCCGGGGTTTTTTCTTTGATTGTGAATAATCTATTCGGCTAAAACAATAGGTAGAAGGTTGCCATAAAAAACCTGAACGTAATAATGCTTGCATAAATCAAACAACTAATGGATTTTTTTGGCCGAAGTTTTGTTTGGTAAATATAACTTTCTTCTCAGGAGTGTTTATGAGCACAAGTTCTTCGACAGTTGGTATCGTTTCTTTGGCTGCTATTGTCTCCCTTGGCGTTGGCTTTGGCATTGGTTTTTCCATGAACAAGAGTTCTTCTGCCGGGCTAGATGGCAATAATAATACCGCCCCTATGGCAAAGGAATTAAGTGAAAAAAGTATTGAAGATTTAGGGGTTCAGCTGAGCGATATCATGTTGCCCAAGGAAGAATATGACAAACTGGGCGGCGCGATTTTGCAAAGTGCCATGGGTCTTTTCATGGCTCAGGCGCAAGGAGCGGGCATTACGGTTGATGAAAAAGCCGGCAATGAACTCAAAACCAGAATCGATACAAAATATACCCGTAAATATTTCACCGATATGAACGCCGTTTCTATGAAAGAGCTCACCAAGGATGATTTGGTAGCAATTTTGGCATTCTACGGCACGAGCTCCGGTGGAAAATTTTTGAAGCTTTCGCCAAAAATTATTGAAGCAACCATGACCTCGGTGCAAAATGACCTGTCCCAATGGCTGCCTGTCACGGTAAATGAAGTGATCGCCAAGCTAAAAGGCAATGGCAAAGCTCCTGAAGCTGCACCAAGCGATGGCGCGGTGCCAGGTGGGGAAGTAAAACCGGCTGAAGAAAAACAAGGTTCAAATTCCTAAAGTTAGCGCATGTTCTTAAAAGAGCGGGATGAAGTGCTTAAAACTCACTCATCTCGCTTTTTATTTATAGGCAATTAAATAAAGTAATTACCGAAATAAAAATAACTATATAAATACGGTGAAAATGACGCTGAAACTAAGTGCACTTTCCTGTTTTTGAGTAAGCCTTCACTTTACTAGAAATCAACCTAAAGCTTTGTCATTGCGGCAATCCACGCGGCTCAAAGAGCATTATTATTGCCGCAGACTAACACCATAATTCGAAAAATTTATCGTACAAAAATCATCCTTAAAAGCATTGGGATTAGGGGGGAAATTTATATTGTTAGGATTTCCCATATAAGCAACAATCCTATTAAAGAGATTGCTTTGCACGGGAACAATAACGTTTGCTAAATAACTGATTTCGTCCTGATTCAGCACTGAGTCTTTTTTGAGAGGCTCAAGAAAGGGCATTTGTTCGAGGGCGCTATTAATATCCGCGAGATTGGATTTGGCCATCAAGGAAGCCAATGATGTTGGGGCTGCGGCTTTCAATTTGGCTAATTCGCTCTTCTTGGAAGCCTCGAGGGAAGCGAGTTTGCTGGCATAAGCTGCAGGTGTTAAAAAATCCAGGCTGGCTTCCAGCTGTCCCTTCACTTTAATTTGCGAGAGCCAGCGAAGTTTGGTTAAATGATTAACCACGTCCAATAAAGATTCGCTAAACTCCTTGCCAAAAATATCCATCTTTACGAGCTCATCTATGATATCAGCTTGGTTTTGCGCCTTTAAACTATAGCGAACTTGCATAGCGGTTAAAAACTGTTCTACCAACCGATAGTTGTGACGCTTAATGTCAAAGACGCCGCTTGTGGGGAGTTTCCCTAAAATGAACATTTCGCCGCCGTATTTTTTATAACTCCATTTCGTAATTATTTCCCTGAAATTGGCTGCCACAATTTTTTGTCGGACCTCGCCATTATTATCATCTAGGACTTTGTTTCGCGCGACGACGAAGGCGTCATAAAGCTCTTTATTACCCGCTACAAAATAGTGATTTCGGCCAATATCGGCGAATGCACTTACTACTTTGAGTTCATTGGTCTGGTTCACATCAGCAAAATAGCGTGCCCACATAGTCTCAGAAGCATCATTCAAATTTCCTCCACATGAGGAATTTTTAATGTGCTCTTTTAAGAAGTTTTCGTCGGAATAGCTATCTTTAACTAAATATCGTGACGCCCATTTATACCAAGGTTGATTTCTGGCACTTGCATTGACCCGCAGCTGAAAAATTTGGGGGATATTATAGGTGATTCCTCGGGCGTATTCGGCAAGATTATCTACAGTAGTAGCAAGGACATTGGAGCCTTCAAAGGGATAATAATAAACTCCCCAAAAACTTTTTTCGGTACTATTTTTTGCCATTCCATATGCATTAATCATAGGACACAAAATTTCTCCCAAAGATTGTTTATTATCAACAAAAGGTGAATAGTGCGCAGGAGCATTAGATTGTTCATCAAGCCGGTAGCCTTTGCGCCCGTAGAGCGGATGCCCAATCAACCCGTTAAGTATTTCTCCTAATTTATTACCAAACTCGAGTCCTATTTGGGCTGGGTGAGGGACATCATTGGAAAAAATTAATCCACCCTCTAAATCAGTAACAATGCCTGATTCCAGCCGCCCGGCAGAACCAAAAGCAACAAAAGTATAGTCTTTATCTTTAAGAGTTTTAGGTTTGGCCGCGAGCACATGTTGAGCAGTCCAGTTCATTAGATCATTGGTCAGGTGTTTTTGTAATGAGATATAATCAGCATTAGGTTGGTTGTAAATTTTAGCAAATTTAGCAATATAAGATTGTCTTAAATTATAAATTTCTTGTCTGATCTGCGTGTTAAATTTATTGGAAAAAAAACCTTTTAGATCCCTGTTTTTAAATCGCTCATCTTGCGGATCAGTCCATTCATTAAGAGGGTCTCCCTCAAAATAATCGGTCGGGTGATCAAGGCTTATTTCTGCCCAAGATGAAACATGGATGAAAGCCAATAATCCAAGGCTTAGGCTTAGAAGGTTTTTCATATTTATACTCAATTTCTGAAATATTTCCTAATGCTAGATAGTAAATGACTGTTCTTAGTGCACGAAACTAAACATGTGAAATTTAATTACCAAATTGATAACTTAGATAAGTAATATAATTTTCTTTAGGTGTAATAATGCGATTTTATAGTGTGATTTTAATGATGCTTCCATTTGTAGTTATTAGTTCTTGTGCTAATCAGCCTGATGAGCGTTTGGTTCAATGGGAAAGTCAAAATGCTTCTGAGATAAGTCTTCTTAAAATAGAGGGGACAAGTTTTGGAACTCTCGCTATTAAGCCCGCAGAATCTTTTAACATTGGTTTGGAAATAACCAATCTTAGTAATGAAAAATTGAAAGTTGGCAACATTTTTGCGAAGGGAAAAGATAAAACATGCATGGATCTTTTAGCCTCGATTAACAAAAAATTAAGTAGCTGTATCAATCAAGAGCTTGAGCCCAATCAATCATGTAGTTATACTTTAGTTTTGCGACCAGACAGGCAAGATAGAGTATTAAATAAAACTTATATTATTGACTATAGCGATGCGAATGATGTCGTGGGGCAGCAAGAATTTATATTAAATGGAAATCTTAAAGTAGAATTGAATACAGCACTTTTAGGCATTGAAGCACCGGCGCCGGCTCCCTGATTTTACTCAACTAAAAGTGCAAGTCTTAAAGAATAAATTGTTGAGCCAATAAAATGAGAGCCATGGCGAAAATTCCCGCTACCACATCGTCAACCATGACCCCCCAGGCGCCAGGAAGGCGTTCTGCCACTTTGATGGGCCACGGTTTAAGGATGTCAAAGAAGCGAAAGAGCACGAAAGCGGCCGCGACTTGCCAAAGACTCGCTTCGATCACTAAAAAGGGAAAACCAACGCCAACAACTTCGTCAATCACCACCTGCTTAGGATCCTCCTTTTGGTAATGCTCGATGCCATATTTGCTGGCCCAGACGCCAACGACGAAGAGTAAAGCGAGGAGCGGCCAGTTCACCCACCAAGGCCACGCATAATAAACCGCTGGTATCCAAATAACTAAGGCGCCGATGGTGCCGACGGTTCCCGGGGCGTAGGGAAAACGGCCGCAATAGAAGAACTCAGCGATGAGAAGGGCGAGTTTGGATATTAATTTGGATGGCATGGGTCTTTACCTTTCGCAGCTTTATTGAAAATTTTCCTGTTAAAGAGGATCATTTGAAGCTGGATTCCCGAGAACCACTCCTCGCCCGCTTGCGGGAGAGGCTGGGGAGAGGGTGGAGAGACATAAACATGAGTGTTTTATTGACGAAAATTTCCTTCGTCTGCGTT
>CAYJDW010000036.1:0-25848 GCA_964368985.1 uncultured Myxococcales bacterium
AATATCCTCCTCGGATTGTTAGTTGTGCTACTTACACAGAATTATTTACAGACCCTATTTTGGCAGCAATTATCGATCCTTGAATTGATGTCAAATCATTTTTATTATTGTGCGAAATATTAGTCGATACCATTACTATGCCTTTTGACTGCCCTCTACTTTAAATACTCTTGGGGATTGTCTCTCACTTTCAATGGTACAGAGGGGCTTGCTGAATAAAAAACTTCGATTTCGCACAGCACAGGTTTTATGGTCGCCGCATGGAATTTTATTCACCGATGCAATTTTCTCTTATCATTTTAAACCCCTGGATCGGGGCTTAGCAAACTTGGTTATCTAACTAAAGGACCTGTCGAGTGGTCTACTACAAGGTACGTACATCAATAGTCTTAATGGCGTGATCCGTTTTGAGAATAGTAATAATACTAAAACTATCTGCTTTATAGCTATTTTCGTAGCACACGCTACTCAACACTCCTTCTTCTGAAAAGCCCATGGTCGATACCAGCGTGTTTTCCGGTATAGGTCTGCCATCGTCATAGAAGTTTCCATGTGCAGTTAAATAATCTAATCCTTGCTTTGAAGCAATTATTTTTTTATATTTTAGCCCCTCCGCATTGGATATATTGGGTATGTCACGAATATGCTGGCTGTCACCAACTATTTTTAACTCCCCGCCCAGAAGAATATAATAGGTCTTGGTTTCGTCACCCGGGAAATAATCCAACACTGGTTCCGCGAGAGCCTCTCCTGAACCGTACCCATTGCCTCCCATACAATGCACCCGGCCATCGTCGGCCGCAGTGGCGCATACCCGACCACTTCCCACCTTCAAATCTACAAATTGTTTCTGTGAAAAATCTTCGCGCTCGCTCGTAGCCGTAATTCCATGTTGGCTCGGTAAGTCTTGAGCATTATATCTTATTGTCTCCGAGTTTTTGGTGAAAATGGGTATGTCCGATCCAACACAAGCTAATCTGCCATCGATTTTAATAAAGCATGTAATACCAGAGCCACAGGCAATATCCTTTACAGGCTCATGCGGGACATCTAGCCATTTACCTTCTTTACCCCAACAGACTGGGATGCGATCAAACATATCACCCATTAATATGCCGCAGGCAAAAAAGTATCCTCCTGCTACTTTGGAGAATTTGGCGTTAGCTGCATCAATTTTTTGCTGAACATTCCTCGCCTTGCTCAGGTCGCATTCGTTATTCAAGTTTATTCCCGTGCATTTTACTGTGCGATCTTCCATCAGTGCATAGACTTGTGCCGCCCCTCCCGCGAGGTCGATGACTTTAGTGGCGGCGATTTTCTCGATATTTTTGCTAATCTGTTTAAAGTCGAGGCTAGCCAAGCCTCCAGAACTGTGTCCGGTAGGTTCGTTATCACCTTTGCCAATCGGTTTAAAGTCGAGGTTAGCGGAGCCTCCCAAACTGTGTCCGGTAGATTCGTTATCACAAGCGAAAATAGAGAGCAGCATTAGGCCACAGAGAATACGAATCATTTGATCACCGACGACAAAGACAAAGGTTATGACCTTGCCTTTTTCCCATGATGTTGCGAAATGTCAATTAAACGCAAAATAAATCGCCAGTTGTCGATATACATGTCGACAACTCACGATTTATTCATCTGGCAATTATCTCGACGACGCTATTGAAATAGTCTTGAATTTACCTTAGCAAATTAATCAATAGCGTCGACAAATTTGATTTCCCTAAGATAATCACTTGGTTGATTGGCTGATTGAATTTTCCAAAAAAAATCATAAAAAATGCTGCGCTATCCATAATCAGATTTTCAAATTAAGGTTGAAAAAGATGAATTTTAAAAAAATCGTGTTGCTGTTTTTCCTAGTGATGCAGACCACTCTCATGGCGATGAATCATGGCGATGAATCATGGCGCAATTCCTGAGGAAAGGATGCCCAGGTTGCTCCTTCTCGGTAAGACGGGGGCGGGTAAAAGTACCATGATAAATGCTCTGTATAACCTTGCTATAGGAACTCAGGCTGAGGACTTTCCCAAAAGGTTTCCTATTCGCACTCAATTTCAAGCGTGTAATGTCCCACAATATGCGGATAGGCAGGTAGAGAATCTTGCTAGTACGACCCAAGCTGCAACAATGGACCCAACTGAATATATTGCTCAGGGAAATGGGTTTGTCTTAAAAATGATTGATTCGCCAGGAGCGGCCGATCCTAGGGGCGTGGATGTGGACAGTCAGAACAGCAGAAATATTGCCGAATTTGTCGCGAATAGCGGTAGCTTTAATGCGATTTGCATTGTGCTGAAAAACACGGAGAATAGGTTAACCGCCGAAGAAATATACCTGATCGAGCAGATCAAAACTATCATTCCCCGAAGCGCATATAATCGAATTTTCTTTCTGATTAGCAATGCCACTAATGAGAGTCCAAATCTCGAGTCATATATACGTGGTGTTGGTTTGCCCACCGATAATATGTTCTATTTTGAGAATTATGCTATGAGCCAGGTGGGGCATATTGATATTAACGCTCCTGCTAATGCCGCCGCTGGGGCTAATAGACGAAACGCTCCGAATAGAATTGCCTCTATGGTTAGGCAAAGCTGGGCCGATTCTCAAGCCGAGTTTGAGGAGTTGAAAAATAGAGCGATTAATCTTGGGCCCTATTCTTCGAATGAAATGCGAAGAATAGGCCAGATAAAGGGCCAGGCCATTGAGAAAATTTTGCGGGCTCACAACCAAATGTCTTTGCTCGAAAGTCAAGAACTACTCTTGGCGAATGCTCGCCGTGCTTTGCAAGTTGCAACCACAGAACGTAGCCAGGCATTTACAAGCGATGCGAGGGTCAGAGCCGAAGCTAATGTTGCTCTGGCAGAAAAACAAGCTGCCGATGCTCTAGATTCGTATGAATATTATAGCCTAAGACAAGAAGAGCGTACGCCTCATCACAATACCATTTGCCTTGCTTGTTTGCAGGTATGTCATGAGGGTTGTTATCTCGAAGATAAGGGGAATGATTATTACGATCACCTATCGGGCTGTAGTTGCATAACTGATGGCATTTGTAAGGAAGGAAGTTGTAAATGCAGCTATACTAGCCATCGACACAGACACCAAAAATGGGTAACCGTACAAAAGCAAAGAGTAAATGCTAGCGTCGTGAGCAGGAAAAATTCGGCCGCCCAGACTTACAATGAATCTAGTAATCGTAGCCAATCTAGTCATGATAATCTAAACGCCAAAGCCGCAGACGAAAACGCCAAGGCTGTCTTGGTAAACCACTGCAATGCGGCATTGGAGAATTTGCAACAAGAGATAGAACAATTAAAGAATGACATTGCCACATTGTATGTGGAGCTTGGTCAAGTAAGTATGGGCTCTATAGACTTTCACATCGGCGAATATTACGACGTGTTGATTCGCAGAGAACCAGATAATCTAAAAAAAGCGAAGCTTTCTCGTGATAGGCAATTCTATCTCGGATTAGTTCATCGCATGCAAGGACAACGTGCCCGCAGCTAAGCTAGCTGGTCTTTGATATTTATGCGTCGCTGGTTATTTAGACCAGCGATTTTTTTTATTTGTTGACGTGAAAACATGCATAGCCCGCTTGCTCCCCGTGACCAACTAGACAGTTGATCCGCCATGGAATATCGAGGGTATTCACAATATTATAGAGGCTATAATGATTAAAAAAACCATAACTGCTTTAGTTCTTTTAACTATTTCTTCAGCGGCGATCAGTAGCACAAGCGAAAGAAAAATGGTGCTTTCAGTAGAACCTGTTGAGGCCATCCATGGCTCCCTGGCTGCTCTTTTCCAATATAAACTGACTGATTATATGGCCCTCACCGTACCGGTTTTTTTTGGGACCAATTGGCCCGCGCGCTCCGGTATCAAAACCATGGCTGTCATTACTGACGAGAACTACGATTCTTCGTTGCTCTTTGGTGGAGGCGGCCTCGGCGCTCGATTCTTCCTCAACAATAACGGCCTAACTGACGGTTTTTTCGCAGAACCTCGCGTAGTCCTCAGTCATAGCGAATACGCTTTGAAACAAGACGATGAATTCTTGGTTGATTCAAAACGGCTGACGATTTTGCCTTCATTATTACTTGGCTATAGCTGGTTTTTTAACAACGGAGTTTATCTGAGCACCGGCCTCGAGATTGGCTATGGCTATCATGCGAAAAATCAAATTTCTGTCGACAAAAAGCTCGCCACTCGACTGGCAGATAAAAGCTCGCTAAAACATAAACTATGGGCCGACGCAAGCCCTTGGCGTCTTCATTATGATTACGACATCAGCTTAGGATTTGCTTGGTAATTTATTTCGCGTCTTTACGTAAAACCATACAAAAAGCATGAACAAAAACAGCCAAGACTCAGAATTTTTCGTCGTGGAACATCCGGCGCCACTTTCGAGAGTTTCATCTTGAAATTGAAAGGGAGCCGGAGCTGTTTCGGTGTTGAAAACAGTTGTGTTTGATTTTTTAGTCTGAGAAACTATTGAGCAGCTATTTTGTAAGGGCTCCGATGGCTCCGATACTTTAGGCAAGCTGCAATCGCTTGTACTTTCAATCGCAAGGACGGGGACCGCAGGCGGCTCTAAAACGGGACAAAGTTCCGGCTCAGGAGGCGGCGGCGGCCAGTAAATGCTTAAGCCTCCTCCACCAGATGAGCCCCTTTTACAAGCATTACCCACTCCGTCGTTATCTGAATCCTGCTGAGCAGGATTTGCTGTGGTCGGACAGTTATCGTTCACGTCACAAACATTATCTCGATCATAATCCTGACACTCAAAAGCCCCAATGTCCGCGTGAGGCCCGGCTGAACGGATAGAGCCATTGCCGCAGCGCTGATCAAATTCAAGATTATTGGGATTGTCACCTGTATCGATGGCGGGACTGTTTTCCAACAAGGCCAGGGTTTGGGTAGTACCGCCATTGTCGGTCAAAGGCCCCAGTAAGGGATCGAGAGGCGCTAAAAGACTACCAACCTGATTATTATTACTATTGTTAATAATGCTATGACCCACGTCAGTTCCAATGAGATTAAAAGATGCTTGAGTAATCGAACTATTTATTAAATTTATATCGGGGAAGGTGACGGCAGTATTGCCCGCCACAATAGTACTCGTTAAATTATTAATAGTTGAATCGACACTTAGAATCCCACCGCCACTATTTGGCGAGATATTTCCATAAATGGTGGTGTTGCTGATCTCATTGATGATCCCGTTGTTAACCAATAAAATGCCGCCACCGCCGCCTGTAGGACCGGCGGCATTGCCAAAAATGGTTGAATTACTGAGTCGGCCGACGGTCGCGCCAAAGAGCGTAAAAATAGCACCGCCTCCGATAATTTGGGTGACGTTATTGGAAAATGTCGTGCTGTTAATTTCGGTGATGACCGTGTTAGCCCCAAAGTTAAAAATGGCGCCACCGCCTTTCTCAGCAGTATTATCGTCAAAGGTACTACAAGAAATTTCCTCGATACGAGCTGCTTGAGCAAGCGCAATGGCACCTCCAAAGCCGGCATTTATATTGTTTGGATCGCCCGTCACGCTATTGCCTGAAATAATCGTATCCGTGATCAAATTTATGGCCGTCGTGCCAGCACATATGACGCTGATATCATTATTTTCATTATCTAGATTAATGGCGCCACCAATACTGAATGCGTTGTTCGCGACCAAGAAAGAGCCTTCGATTGAGCCGATCAGAGTGGTACAATTGCCAAGAATCGCCCCTCCTCGCCCTCTTTGCCCAGGGCTAGAATTATCAAAAAAAATCGTGTCAATAATTCTTGCGATGGTGCCGCCAAAAACATTGGCAATAGCACCCCCACCACCGCCCCCACCGATGCCACCACTAAGCTCACCGGCGCGGTTGCGAAAAAAAATCGAAGCAGTGATGTCGCCGATTGCGCCATTAATATTGTAAATGGCACCACCAAGGCCCGTCTGGGTGCCTATGGAAGCAATACCGAGGGCAAGGTTGTCAATGAAAATGCTCGAATTGATGATTGGAATAGTACCCTCGCTATAAATAGCACCACCGCGATCCACTGCAACATTTTCGATAAAAACCACGTCATCCAAATGCAAAGCACCCAAATTATAGATGGCACCGCCAAAAAGCCCGTTGCCCGTACCTGAGGCCGCAAGACCATTAAGAAGAGCGATATGGCTAAGGCTCAGGCTCGCGCCGCTCGCTATGTGGAATAGACGAAAATGCTCATTGTCGGTGGCAATATTGCTAAGGCTAGAATCCCGCTCGATCGCACCATTTTGAATAGTCAAAGCCACGCTAATAGTGGGCAAGCCATTTATTCCATCAGTTAGGTCGTTGGCATAATTGGCGAGATCAAGCGTGAAGGTGGCACCACCCAAATCAATGATGTCGCCATTAGATGCGCCATTGATGGCGGCTATCAAGGCAGGGACGGAATTAGGAAATAGGGTAGCCGCAGGAAGAGAAAAAGCGGAAAAATAAAGCACTACCGCGAACAATATTCTCTTATTCCAGGAAGAATCAGACATAAACACCCTCAATAACCCTGAAATAATATATTGGCTCATGAATAAATAATTTAATTAAGATATAAATTCGTAAATATTCAAATATTCAAAGCAACAACAACGACTTCCTAATAATTAAGAAATAAGCGCATATCAATCGCAAATTTTATTAATCGAAATAGTCCAAGAAATCACCTCAACTTCTTCTGGTTGAGGGCTGCCAGCATTTGTCGCCAGCAGCGACAAGGTCGTGCCTTCCTCGAGATGATGCAAAATACCACTTCCCTGCACCGTGGTAATATATTGAGGCGGGATAGCCCCTACTGCCGCAATTTGTGCATTCGAATTTTGTGCATCAAAAACGCCATTAGGCACCAAAAACACGGGGATAAGTGGCGTATAATCAGGATATTCATTGGTTAAAATGGCAGTAAAATTTGCCCAATAGGTTCCGCTCTCACCGATCCTTAAGCCGGTGGGCGTTAGACTTACATTTCCCTGCACATCGCCACCGTTGCGGTTTTGGGATAAAAGCACCGTACTTGGATAAACCAGGGTTTCAAGTTCAAACCAATCATCGGGCCCTCCCGAAAACACTGCAGTCCCGGACTCACAATTCGTCTTGCAACGACAGTCTCCATCGTCATCCGATTCGCGTCGAGGAAGAGGTGGTCTCGGAGCCAAGGGCGGGTAATGGGACCAAAAATTTGCATTCATGGCCGGAGGAGGACCTGGCAGCTTAGGCGCAGGGAGTGGAAGCTTTGTTATAGGATCTTCTGGAAATTCATTAAATACGGTGACACTAATAGGCTCTTCAGATTTTTCTTTCAAGATATTTTGAGAGGCATCAACGTTATGGGCTTTTTCTTTTAGATTTAAATCACAGGAAAAAACAAAAAAAGAAGATGCCGCAAATCCACTTAAAATAATCTTATTAAACATAAGTTCCTATTCTCACTGCAACAAAAATTTAATCACCTTAAATAAAAGCTGCCTTAAGCATAAATCAGGTTTTTCAATTCGATATTAAGATAATTTAATTATATTTAACAAAATTAATGCCTTCTTGAGTTATTCCAAAACCTAAATTGCTCATGCACCATATTTCCGGCGTCATTTCGATCGTATGGTGGCAGTGGCACAAAGGTTTGGACTGCCGCGCTACGCTCGCAATGACGATATTCGTCAACGAATTAGGTAACTTTTACAACAATGACGATTGAAAAAACGCAGCCTTAATCACAAATTTTATAAATGCTCATATTCCAGGAAACGACGGTCACCGGCTCTGGTTGAGGGCTTCCGCCATTGGTCGCGAGAATCGATAGGATAGTGCCTTCTTGCACGTTAGTTAAAGGACCGCTTCCTTGAGCCGTAGAAATATAGTTCGGAGGCAACGACACGGTGGCACCTAATAAAGTGCCTGCTCCATCGGATGGACTGAATTGTCCATTTTGAACGAGAAATATGGGAATGAGGGGCGTGTATTCAGGATTATTATTCAGTAAAACAGCTGAGAAACTTGCCCAATAAGTACCCGATTCGTTAACCTTAAGGCCGGTGGGAGTCAAACTTACATCTCCCTGAACGAGGCCATTATTGCGCCCCTGCGATAAAAGTACCGTTTCAGGATAAACCTGCGTCTGGATCTCAAACCAATTGTCAGGGCTCGTGGTAGAAAAACCCGCATTCCCTAAGTCACAATCTTTTTCGCAATGGCAATCGTTATCATCGTCTGGTTCTTCTCTAAGCACGAGTCCCACCGGCGGCACCGCCAAATTGGGTTGCAGGGGGCTAATAATTGGGGGGGGCACGAGCGGCGTGCGAGAAACAGGCTCCTCGAGCCGTGGCTCCACTAAAGTGATGGTTATCGGCTTTTCAGGCTTTTCTTCGATCACCTGCTCGGCATTGTCGATAGCTTCTCTTTCATTTCTCTTCTTTGAATCGCAGGAAATTAAAATAAAGCACAACAATAATCCACATGAAATCACTTTATTATCAATCATAAATCCCTGTTTTCACTCAATATTAATTTATTTAAACCAATATTTAAGCGAAATTAAGAATGTTAATCATGTGTATATTAAAACAATTAATAGGTATTTAACAAAAATAATGCTTTATGTTTTCTAGGCAAATACTGCGTCGCTAATTATTAAATGAGCCCCGCAGCAAAACCTGCGGGGCTCTGGAGCTAATCGCAAATTTTATGGACAACAATGCTCCAACCAATCACCGTAATTGGAACGGGGTCGGGGCTTCCACCATTCGTAATTAAAATGGAGAGCGTCGTCCCTGCTGCTAGGTCCTCTAAAATACCAGTGGACTGAAAGGTGAGAATTTGGTTGGGTGGGAGCGAACCTACCGCCCCTAATTGAGTCGGAGGATTACTTAGATCAAGCGCTCCATTAGAAACCAAGAAGAGCGGCAATAAAGGAGTATTCATGGAGTCATTATTAAGCAAGATGGCGTTAAAAGTTGCCTCATAAGTTCCTGGCTCCGTAATTTCAAGGCCGGTAGAATTGAGACTCACTCCGCCTCTTACCGAACCTGCGTTTTGATTCTGGGACAATACTACGGTGCTAGGATAAGACATGGTATTAACCACAAACCAATCCGGTGGACTTCCAGAAAAACTACTTGTTCCAAAGTTACAGCCGGGGCACTCACATTCACCCTCATTATCGCTGTCCCCGTTATCATCGGCGTTTTGTCCTCGCGCATCTGAATCGGCACCAAGTCCTGGCACTCCCGAAGCTGACCAAAAATTAGGCCCGATGATTGGCGTCATCGGATCAACAGGGGGGGCGCCTGAACCAGGAACTACTAAAGGGTCTGAGTCATTATCGTTAACAACAATCTCGGCGGGATCTTCAGTCTTTGCCTCACCGCTTAAACGAGACGCTTTTTCGTTAGTGCTAAAATCGCAAGAAGAAAGGAAGAGACAAAACAATACCAACCTACATGAAAGAACTTTATCCATGATACAATCTCACCTTCACGCGAAATTAAGCAATAAACAATAAATGATCACAGCGTGAATACAAGAGGTTTTTTTCATGTTTTATACTAGAAGATAATCGATATTTTTTTTATCAAATAAAAAACAAAAAAATAATATCTTATACTTTCAATGCATTTATGCTTGGATTTTTAGGGATTCGTTAATCACTCATATAAATAACAAGCAACCTGCTGCTTATCGCCAATCTGAATAAGCTCAGGCAGATTCTCCTTACATTTAGGCATAACGTAGGGGCAGCGGGTATGAAACTTGCAGCCTGAAGGTGGATTCAAGGGGCTTGGAATTTCACCGCTCAATAATATTCGCTTTGATTTTTTACTTGGATCAGGAACTGGTACCGCGCTCAGGAGGGCTTGCGTGTAAGGGTGTTTGGGGGAATCGTAGATAGTTTTGGCATCGCCTACTTCCACCATGTTCCCTAAATACATCACCGCAATGCGAGATGCGATATGACGCACTACGTGCAAGTCGTGGGCAATGAAAAGATAGGTTAGGCCTAAGTTATATTGCAAATCTTGCATGAGATTGATGATTTGGGCTTGGATCGATACATCAAGCGCTGAAATGGGCTCATCACACACCAAAAATTGTGGATCCACTGCCAAGGCTCGGGCGATGCCGATTCGTTGGCGTTGGCCCCCAGAAAACTCGTGAGGATAGCGACTTATAGACTCGCGGCGTAAACCCACCAGTGCCAAAAGTTCCATCACCCGATTTTTGCGATCATTGGCAGTAGCGCCGATTTTATGAATGATCAGCGCTTCTTGGATAATATTGCCCACCGTCATGCGGGGATTAAGCGAGGCAAAAGGATCTTGAAATATAATCTGCATTTTGCGACGCAAAGCGCGCATCTCTTCTTTATCGGCACCAATAATATCCTGGCCCCTGAAAGTCACCTTGCCACTGGTGGGCTCAAGCAAGCGCAAAATACTACGCCCCAAGGTTGACTTGCCACACCCCGATTCGCCAACTAAACCCAAAGTCTCCGATTCATCGATGTGAAAACTCACCCCATCTACCGCTTTGACAACGCTCTTGGTGCGCTTGATCCACCCTCGATATTGGACGAAATGCTGCTTTAGATCCTCGACCTGCAAAAGAGGCGATTTAGTCAACGTCTCAACCATGGGACACCTCTTTAAGCTTTCCATTTACCAAAGACTTAGGCGTAGTTGTCCCTTTAGGCTCGCCTTCGGGAAAAAGACAGCGATAGCTGCGGGGACCAGGGGCTTCGCTAAGTTCAATATCGTGACGTAAGCATTGATCTTGTCGCTTAAAACAGCGCTCGTAAAAACGACAGCCTTTTTTAAGCTCCAGCAAATTAGGCACCATACCTGGAATAGTTTTAAGACGAGCTTTGCCGTCGGGACCAATCACTTCTTCGCCCAACGAATAGCCCGGCACCGAACTTAATAAGCCCACCGTGTAGGGGTGCTTCGGTGCTCGAAAAATATCAAGAACGCTTGCCTCTTCAACTATCTGACCTGCGTACATGACCGCAACCCGATCACAAGTTTCCGCCACCACACCGAGGTCGTGAGTGATCAAAAGAATGCCCATTTTTAGCTCATTCTGCAGCTTTTTCATCAGCTCCATGATCTGCGCCTGAATGGTGACATCAAGCGCTGTCGTGGGCTCATCGGCGATCAATAAATCGGGTTTACATGACAAAGCCATGGCGATCATGACGCGCTGGCGCATACCGCCGGACATTTGATGCGGATAATTAAAGACCCGCTCCTCTGGCCCCGGAATACCCACTAATCTCAGCATTTCGATGCTTTTTTGCAGCGCTTCTTTCTTGCTGAGGCCTTGATGAAGGCGTATGGCCTCCATGATTTGATCGCCCACCGTAAAAACGGGATTGAGAGAAGTCATTGGCTCTTGAAAAATCATCGAAACGCGATTGCCGCGCATTTTTCGTAAACTCTGCTCTGAAAGCCCCAGGAGATTTTTTCCCTCGAAGACGATTTCGCCCTTGGTGATTTTTCCCATGGGCTTAGCCACCAGTTGCATGATGGCCAGTGCGGTAACACTTTTGCCCGATCCCGACTCTCCTACCAGGCCCACTGTCTCTGCGTGTTTGACCTCGAGATTCAGCCCGTCAACTGCTTTGACAACGCCATCTTCTGTATGAAACTCAACCATCAAATCGCTAATTTTTAAGAGTGTTGGACTAGTCGTCATGGTCTCGCTCGGGTCTTAAAGTCTTAGTGTGGTTTAAGAAAAAAAGTGTCTGGTAAAACTCGCGGCCCGTTAATTTCAAGCTGCTCAAAAGTGAGCGCAATTTTCAAAGTTCGCTTATTCTTAGTAGCGGCAACAACAAGCGACTTAGGAAATAAATTCCCATCAATCAGGCTCAGCTCACTGTAGTTCACTTGATATTTAAGCCCTCGAAGCGAGTGAATCAAAATTATTTCTTTAAAACTGCTGCTAGGTTCATCAAAAAGGGCCTTCATTTGCCAGCCAAAAGGAAGATCAGCGTCGATCTGCCAAATATTTTCTAGGACCGCAATTTGCAAATTTTTGGCCGAACTCAAATCAACTTTATTGAGAAAAAAGTTAATCAAGGACTGGGGATGAAAAGGGAAATCAAATAAATCTACGACGCTATTTTTATCGATAAAAATTTGCTCATAAGAAGATTCGCTGTTGCCACTAAAGTCATAAATACTGATCACTTCCCCATTGCTTGCCATCATGTGGGCCGGCGCTTCGAAAAATGATCGCAAAGACCACAGCAAAAAATGAGGTTCTGCGGCAATAATATCCGCTCGCTCATGAAATAATTGCCCGAATAACCCAGTTCCTCGAATATCTACCGAGGCCTTTATCTGGGTGATTCGTTTGGAAGCCTGGGTGATTTTATCCAAATATCTATCAAGCGTACGAGGGTTATGAACCGGCACAAATTTTGGCGTGCAGGAAGTCAGCAATAAAATCACGGCAAGCAGCAATAACTTTCGCTGACACATTTAATCCCCTCTTAAGAACTTAAAGCAAAAGCCCACTATAGGCGTCGATGTTTTCCAAAACCTGGCCTACACCATCCACCACCGCATGAAGCGGATTTTTCGCGATATAAACCGGGATACCACATTTTTCCGACAGCAATTTATCGATGCCTTTAATGTGAGCTCCCCCTCCGCAAACAATGATTCCGCGCTCGATAATATCGGCTGATAATTCAGGCGGGGTATGCTCCAGCACTGATTTAACGGTGGAGACAAATTGCCTAATATTATCCTGCAAAGCTTCTCGAACTTCAATGCTCGTCACGGTGATTGAGCGAGGCACCCCCGTGATTAAATCGCGGCCTTTCACGTCAATCTGCAATTCTTCTTCGAGCTGATAGGCCGAGCCTATTTTCATTTTAATCAACTCGGCCGTTCTTTCGCCGATCAAAATATTGTGACGTTTTCGCACAAAATTAACGATCGATTCATCAATTTTGTCACCCGCCACGCGCAAAGTCTGAGAAGCGACCAAGCCGCTCAAAGAAATCACCGCAACGTCCGTGGTACCCCCACCGATGTCGATGATCATCGATCCCCGCGCGTCCCGCACAGGAAGCCCTGCGCCTACCGCAGCAGCCATGGGTTGTTCAATCAAATGAACCTCCCGCATGCCAGCGCCGAGGGCAGCTTCGCGCACAGCTTTTTGCTCAATAGAAGTAATTTCAGCAGGCACGGAAATAAGTAAGCGCGACCGAAAGAGCATGCTTCTATTGGTCGCTTTCATAATGAAGCGTTTGATCATCTCTTGCGTAACGTCGAAGTCCGCAATGACGCCGTCTCTCATTGGACGAATAGCGACGATATTGCCAGGAGTTTTGCCGAGCATTTCCTTCGCATCGCGACCTACGGCTAAAATTTTATTTTGTCCACCATCTTTGATAATGGCCACCACACTGGGTTCGTTTAATACGACGCCTTCGCCCTGCACGTGCACAAGCGTATTGGCCGTACCAAGATCAATCGCGAGACCGACATTAAACATGCCTGAAAATCTTCTAAACACACGCCGCCCCAAAATTCTCAAGGAATTAGTTCATTGCCCACGATAAATCGACATTACTGAGGACACCAAGAAACTATCATTCTTTTCTATTTAACAATTTTTTGGCTCCTGAACTCACTCAAAAAGCCAATCGCTCCAAACTTAGTTTAAGAACGCCACTAACCTAGAAACTTGTCATGCGGACGGATTAAATCAAGCACTGATGCCCAATTAACCGCGTTCTTTTTCGAAATAATGGTCGCGCAAATAAGTAAGTATTTGGCTCACAAAACCTGGGCCTCCATAAACAAATCCAGTATATACCTGAATCAAATCAGCGCCAGCATTTAACTTAGCAATAGCCGATGCTCCATCCATGATGCCGCCCGCGCCTAGGAGCGTTAATTTATGCCGATAATCTTTGGCCACACAGCGTAACAATTGCGTGCTCCTTTCAAACAAAGGTTGGCCCGACAAACCGCCCACACCATAATCATAATTGCTCGAAAGGCCCGTTCTTTTGGCGGTAGTGTTCGAAATAATTAAGCCGGCCAAGGAATAATCCAGAGCAATATCAGCGCAAGCAAGCGCCTCTTCGTTGCTTAAATCCGGACCGAGCTTCAATAAGAGCGGTACTTTTTTGCTCAAACTTTCGTTAAAATTGCAAACGGTATCGAGCAAAAGTCCGAGGCTTTTGGCGGTTTGATATTTTTGCAGGCCTTCAGTATTGGGGCAAGAAACATTGATGGTGACATAATCAGCCACATCATAAATTTGCTGAAAGGTCCGTAAATATTCACTGGGAACTTGATCGATGGTGGAAAAATTAGATTTTCCTAGGTTCACCCCAATGGGCACAAAAAGCCGGTTTTTTTCCCGCAAGCGCACGAGATTTTCGCGCAGATAAGTCACCCCTTTGTTATAAAAATTAAGGCGATTAATAATGGCCCTATCTTCAGGCAGGCGAAAAATGCGGGGTTTTGGGTTGCCAGGTTGCGCGGCTTCGGTAATCCCCCCCACCTCGATAAAACCAAAACCTAAACTTTGCAGCGCGGGCAAACTCTCACCATCAACATCAAAACCAGCCGCAAGCCCCACGAGATTAGGAAAATCAAGTCCCATGAGATTTTTTCTAAACTGCGGATCTCGAGCAATATGCGTGCTGCTCAAATCTTCGCTAATCATCATCGATCTAAATTTCAACAGCATTATCGCCGCTTCATGCATATGTTCGGCGTCGAAAGAAAAAGCCAACCTTCGCATTAGGCGCCAGGGCTGTTTAGGCTTTTCAATTAAATCCGGCCTGCTATGATCAATATCTTTATGCATAGGTGCCACCACTCGTCAAAAATTTTTTGACATTTGTTCACGGCCCTAAGGATTACAATAGCGTCGATAATATGCAAGCTATCCCCCAAAACATGACCATACCCAAAGAAAACCATAGCTTTTATTATTCTTTATCGAATTTTACATGTGAAAGTATCATTGGTGTTTACGCTAGAGAAAGAACTATTCGGCAGACGTTAATTTTTGATATTAATATAGAATTCAGTGACAACAATTTTGGCAGAAAAAAAAATCTCGATTTATTAGTAAAAAATCACATAACTGAATCGGTCAAAAATTTACGCGCTAAATTACTAGAAAATCTAGCTTACAACATAGGGAAAACTATCAATGATAATATTCCCTACATCTCCCAATTAACTATTACAATAAAAAAACCGAGCGCTATAAAAAACGCTCGCTGTTCTTATGTGCGGTTATTCTGCGCCCATCAATAGTAGTTTCGTATCATTATTCTTGAAAACCGTAGTCACAAAATAATCGTCATCACCAAAGCCAGTCACTACCGCATTTAATTTTTTTCCGAATACCACAAATTGCCATAAGTTGATGGTATTCACCAAACTTTTTGACTCATCCAAAGAGCCGTTGGTTTGGCGTAGATTTTCATCCACCTGATCCATAACATTCATGACTTGGACAATATCCATGGTGGCGTCGCTCAGTTTATTAATGAAAATATCGTAGTTTTCTTTAGATTGTCCATCATAAGCATTTGTCAGCAATAGCTTTGCATTAAAGCAGGTTTTAAGAGTTCTTTCGCTAAGAACGTCGCTATTTATTCGCGATGCTTGGGGGTCTTCCAAAGTGCTTGATAATTGATTGCGTAAGGTTTGGCACACATCGGTAGTGCTATTTGCAATCGTATTAATATTAAAAGCCAGCAGAGTCAAAAATAGATATCTTTTCATAGGATTCTCCTTGAAAGGAATAGTTTTCGACCACTCATTTTGGCGCGGCAGAATTCAACCGCCATTATTGTTCCAACACGCCGTCTTGAACTGTCCCTCGATCAGTGACATTAAAAGTGCAACCGCTCAACATCGGATGAATCAATGGCTATGAAAATCGCGACCTCTTTTTTATTTTTGTGCCTACTCTCGTCGAAGGTCTTAGGCGATGTTGCTGTTGCACCTCCCGCGGCACTGATTCCTGCTCAAGCGCCGAAAAAGCCGCTGCCCAACAAAGCTGCGGCCAAAGCCGCGACCACACCACCTGCAGCGCTAAAAAAAGTTGCACCCCCAGCTGTCCCTGCCGCAATTTCTCAACTGGCGGACGCTATTCAAAAGCAATACAATAAAACTCATTCAGCCACTTTTGATTTTGAACAAAGTTATAAACATCCCTTTTTGCCAGTTAATGAGACCTCAAAAGGACAGGTATTTTTTAAATCCCGCAACATGTTGTGGCGTTATAACGAGCCCAGCGATCGTAAGAAAGAATTTTTTATCGAAGGGAAAAAATTCACTTATCACTTAGTAAAAGACAAACTCGCCTTCACTCACGATTGTTTTGAAAAAGACACTCTTTCGGCCTCCATTACTTTTCTTTGGGGCCAAGGCAGGCTGAAAGATTCTTTTGAGATTAAAGAATATCAGGCAGCCCTCGCCTCGCCTCTCCTCAAATGGATTACTTTAATTCCCAAGGAAAAAAATGCGCCAGTCAAATCTATTAGCCTCGGCGTCGATCCTAAGACGGCTATCGTCGTGGAATCTATCGTTACCGATTTAAGCGACGGCATAAATAGTTTCAGATTTAGCAATTTTAAAACTAACCCAAGCATTCCTGAAAATACCTTTCGTTTTAAAGCGGCCCCAGGAGTAAAAGTGCAGCCCATGCCTAATATTGTTTGTAATGAACCCAAAGCTGCACCAGTAATCAAAAAAACTCCCTCCCCCATGCCTGCCACCAAACCACATGGCTAGAACTCAGCGCTTTTCTTTGGCGAGGCAAAAAGGTAGGATGAAGAGCATCCTTCCCACGCGAGCGCAAAAACTATGACTGGCATCGGCATGGTATTTTTTACTTTGGTGAGCCTCTCGACTCTCGATCTTCTGCTTGGCCAATTGCAAAAATATAATCGGGAAACGAGCTATTTTAAGTCAGCAGGCATTTGGTCAATGCTCATTTTAGCCCTCATGGAGCCTAAAACTATCATAAATAAAGGCACCGCACTGAAGCGTTTTTTTATGGCTTTATTTATCGCCGCAGTTTTAATGATAGCCGTGGCCACGCTGCTTAACGAAGGGTTTTCCCACACTAAAGGAATGACCATAGTCATGCTTTGTTTGGCCCCGCTCATGGCCATGCCGTTTTACCATTTTCTCTTTGGCATTTTGGGCCATAATCCCCTCGCTATTTTTGCCACTATTAGAAATTTTCGTTTGCGCGGGATTTTAGCTATTACCATGAGCGCAAACATTATTTTTATCTATTTATCTCACGAACCAAATCTGTTTAATCAATTCATTCACTTGCTCTTCACCTTCAGCGCCCTAATATACATATTCTACTTCGCAACCAGAACTAGAGCTAAGCGCACACACAATAACAATCACGATGAGGATCTTGAATCAGGCGCTCCGGCTTTTCTTCATTATCTCACTATCTTGCTTGAATTTTTTTATTATTCGATATTAATATTCTTTGTTTTCTTACAAAATCTCGTGACAGTATACATGCCGAATCAACCATTAATGATAGTGGTTCCTATTGCTTTAGCTTTGCTATACTTGGCAATAATCCTCGTTGTTAAATTACTCTTTATTGAGCGATCTCCACCATCACTTGATTTTTACGAGGCTATTATTCTGCCACTATCATTTTCTTATTTTGGCGTGGCCTTTATTTACCAGAGCTTTTTTTAGCCGCCATATCATGCCCACAACATTGGGGCGACTTAATGCAGCCGCATCCTTTAGGGCATTCACATATTGCTACTTTTTTGCCATTCGCATCGATAGTTTTATGAATCAGTTCCTGGTGGCAATTACCGCACACGGGTGCTTCAATACTCATTTTACAAGAATCACATGCGTAGGCTGTCATAGTTGTTCTCCCTTTAGTTTTTGTAATGAACCTCAAAAACCTAGTTTTTATGCCAAGAAAGACTCTGGCTAAGCCAATAATGTCGCCTTTAAAAGATTCACACAAATTTTAGAACGATTTTTTTACGGCCTAAGGCCTGGTTCCTGAGTTTTTGAATGATAATTATTATAAGCAATTCTTTACCATTTTTTGGCTTATAATTATGATGCACATTAGACGTTAACCCTCATTAAAAGCCGGGTTAATACAATAAACAGGTGATTAAAATGGCAGAAAAAGTACTCGACAAGAAAGGTCAAAAAACTCCAGCTAAAGGCAACGGCGGCGGAATTACTAAAGGCAACGATAAAGGTGCTGGTCGTCCAGAAGCTACCAAAAAAGGTAACGACGGAAAAAAGAAATAATTCTAAGGAATTTTTCTTTAAAAACCCATCCAAAACATTTCGTTTGGATGGTTTTTTTTCACGTCGCGCTAATAGCACGGGCAGGCACAGAGCCCGGCCCCTACAGGCTTAGGAGATTCCTCCAGACTTGTAGGGGCCGGCCTTTGTGCCGGCCCGCGTGTTGGCAGATGCCGATCTCTTAGATCACCGCAATAGCGTCGATCTCAACCAACACATCTCTCGGCAAGCGTGCAACTTCAAGGCAAACTCGAGCTGGTTTATGTTCAGCAAAAACTTTTTCGTATTCCTGATTCATATCGGCAAAATCGCCCATATTTTTTAGATAGACGGTTGTTTTCGCCACATAGTTTTGGCTCACTCCCGCCTCTTTCAAAATCGCCAATAGGTTTTTTAGCACAACCTTAGATTGTTCTTTGATACCGACCGCTTCCACCTGGCCGCTTTGAGTGTCGATCGGAATTTGTCCCGATACAAAAACCATTTTTGCGCCCTGTGCCACGATGGCTTGGGAATAAGGGCCTATGGCTTTTGGAGCGTGTTCTGTTTCAACTTTTTTAAGCATCATCCACCTCAAACATTTTACAAAAGTAAATTCGCTCGCCAACTTTGGCCGCTTCAAAACTTTCTCGCAGATGAGGCTTTACCGGGTAAAGCACTCCGCAGCTCGTTCTTTCCGCGCAAAAATGGCGACAATCTTCACAGCATTCTTTGAGGTTATAGTGTTCTTTCTCTAAGCGGTAGCGCTCATCCATGGAAACCCACATAACTAAGCTCCCAAAAAGTCTTTAAGACTAAATAAAGCTTCGAGTTTCACGCCATTTTCTAGTAAATTTTGCGCACCGCCTTGTTCACGATCAACAATGGCGAGCATATGGCTAACATTGACACCCACATTCCTCAGCTCCTGAATGGCTTTCAAGGCCGATCCACCGGTGGTGACAACATCTTCCACTATCAAGATTTGCGAGCCCGGAGCGAGGCATTTATTTCCTTCGATAATGGATTTCATGCCATGATCTTTAGAATCTTTCCGCACTGC
This sequence comes from uncultured Myxococcales bacterium, assembly GCA_964368985.1. Lineage (GTDB taxonomy): Bacteria > Myxococcota > UBA727 > UBA727 > JABDBI01. Next base: position 19,386 of record CAYJDW010000036.1, read on the forward strand.
AAAACCAGGCAGCTCTCGCCCTCGGCGAAAGGCTGCGGCCGACAAAGCCAACGAAAGAGGAATAGATCCCATAGCCATGCCGCCGCAAGCACTAAAGCCTAGGAATTTTTTTTCTATCTCGAGCATTTTTTGATAAAACAGCTCTCCGATGAGAAAGTGCGCTTCGCCGCGAAAATAAACTTGTCGACAATCGAGATAAATATCGCTCGTTTGACCACTTGCTAAAATAACTTCACGACGTTCCAAAGCAAAATCCACGAGCAATTTAAAAAGATGCTTACGGGGCTCATCACTGCTGTGGGCTATGAGATTTTCCATTTTACTATTCCTGTTTAGCTAACATTGATCACTACCTTACCAAAGTGCGCGCCAGATTCTAGGTAGTCGAAAGCTTGGGGGGCATCTTTAAATTCAAAGCAACGATCAATAACCGGATGGATTTGGCTATGTTCAATAACGCGATTCATAGCAGCAAAAAGGGTTTTTGGGCCAACAAAAACGCCATGAATCCGAATCTGACGCATTAAAATAGGAACTAAGTCAAAAGCTTCGGTAGTGCCGCTTAAGATACCAATAACAGTAATGACGCCACCGCGTTTTACGGAAGCAATCGCCTTATTAATAGTCCTTGCGCCCCCTACCTCAACCACGCCATCGACTCCTTGCCCATCGGTGAGGGTGAGCACTTGCTCATGCCACTCGGGACACTGCGCATAATTAATGGTGTGGGTTGCGCCAAGCTTTTTCGAGAAGCCCAATTTGTCGTTGGAACTGGAAATTACGATGGTCTTTAAGTTGAGCACTTGAGCAAATTGCAGGGCAAAAAGCGATACGCCACCGGTACCCTCAATAAGTACGGTATCTCCTGGCATAAAAGAGGATTCTTGGGTCAGGGCATTAAAGGCCGTCACTGCGGCACAGGGAAGAGTCGCGGCTTCAGCAAAAGTCAGGAAACTCGGAAACTTGATAAGCCCTTGTTGGTTAAGCACGATCGACTCGCTGAGCATTCCATTTATTGGTCCGCCAAGCGTATATTTTTGTGCCAAATCACAAACGCGCCCAGCATCCCAATTTTGCGAAAAAGTTCCGCATACTTTATCGCCCACCTTAAAATCTTTAACGTCAGTGCCCACTTCCATCACTTCGCCAGCACCGTCGGAAACCGGCGTTAGAGGCAAGGGCTGCTGAGGATTATACCATCCCTTCACCACCATCAAATCTCGGTAATTAAGCGAACATGCCCGAACCTTGATACGAACATCCTGGGACCCTAGTTTTTCCTGGGGCATTTCATTCATTTTTAGGTGATCCAGACCAAATCCATCAACTATTTGCCACGAACGCATATAAACTCCCATAAAAAGGCCTTCCAAAGTTATTACTCAGGAAGGCGAGAAAAATGATATTCAACCCTGAGCATCGCTCAACTGGATTCAAGAACACATCAAAAAACTAAAGTTCGTTAATTGGCGCCATCGGAGGAACTATGCTCTTTTTTACCGACGCAGCGCGAGTTTTTTTCACGGGAGCAGCTTTTTTCTTGGCAGCCGAAGCGACAGGCTTTTTAGCAGCGGGTGTTTTTCTCACTGCGGGTGCAGTTTTTTTAGCAGCTTTCGAACTGGCTTTTTTTTCCGTTTTTTTGGCGGCTGCACTCCCAATTTGCTCAATGATCTTTTCAATCTCATTGGTGAGCGGCTTTGGCAGTTTTTCCTTGTGTTCATGCCATTTTTGCAGCAAATGGATCATGCTCATTTGGGCTTGTTTTTTCGCTTCAGTGGTAACCTGGTGAACTTTCTTTTCCAGGCCTTTATAATTGCCTTCATAAAGCTTCATCAACTTATTAAGTTCTTTTTTAGCTTCATCCTTTACGTCACATACGCGAGATTGCAGCTCTTCCAAAACTCCCGCCACTTGTTGAACAATCTGAATATGTTCAACACTTTCAGGCAAGGACTTAAGAAAGTTTGAAGGTGCTTTCTTAGCAGTTTTCTTGGTCGTTGAGGAAGTTTTTTTAGCTGTTGTTTTTGTTCGTGGCGCCATGGTGGTCCCCTATAACTATTTAATTTTACCCGCTTATCTTCAGGTCCAAAAATCTTTACGCTCTTTTGCTTTAGATAGAAAGAGTGTGCCGCACAAAGAAATGAATGATCTTGATAGCTTATCAATGACCCAAGCTCTCCGGATATTCCCCCAGCGATTTTTTGCCCCAAAAATCAGTGGCTAAAGAAAGTGGCCGTGCCCGCTTGAAAATTTATGAATATTTTTCAGAATGTTAAAGCGATTTATTTAAAGGGTTTTAATAGTTTTTCCTGGCGCAAATAATAGTGAAATTCTACAATATTTAGACTGGCGCCGCTAATAATGTAATGCTATATACGAACTGCTCTAAGTATAGAAGCGCTAATGAAAATATATAAGAAATATAGGTTAATTTCATGAACGACACAGAAAAATCCAAATCTTTTGCCTCAAAAGCACGGGATCTCCTTTGGCCCATTTACGGAATTGAACATAAAATTTGGCTTCCCATGGCCACTATGGTGGGGTTGATATTGTTCAACTACACCGTAGCAAGAAATATGAAGGACGGCTTGGTGATTACCGCCACCGGCTCTTCGGAAGTTCTTACTTTCCTCAAAGTTGGTGTGGTTTTGCCGGCAGCTTTGATGTTTTTCTTTGTGTACTCGAAACTCTCGAGTATGCTCAATAAGCGTGCATTGTTTTACACCATCATCGGTGGTTTTTTAGGTTTTTTCGTACTTTTTGCGACCGTACTTTATCCGCTTCATGGTTATCTTCACCCCACTGAAAGCGCCGATGCGCTCCAAGCCATGCTTCCTTCAGGTCTTAAAGGCCTCGTGGACGTCTATCGCGTGTGGACTTTCTCTCTCTTTTATTGCGTCTCTGAGCTTTGGGGAGCTGCAGTATCAGCCTTGATGTTTTGGCAGTTTGCCAACGACGTGATCCGCGTCACTGAAGCGAAGCGTTTTTACGCCCACTTTTATCTTTTGGCCAACGTATTTACGGCACTATCAGGCGTTGTGGTTAACCAACTTTCTCAAGTACGCAAAGGCTTGCCCGAAGGCGTGGATCCTTGGGGCGTTTCCATCAACTATCTCACTATTGTAATGACTGTTTGTGGTTTGTTGGTGTTGGCGATTTATTTCTATCTTAACAAATATGTTTTCAACGATGCTTATTTGGCAAGAGTTGCCTCTGAGCGCAAATCAAAACCCAAGAAAGAAAAATTGAAACTCTCCGTTATGGACGGCGTTAAACATCTTCTTCATTCCAAATACCTCGGTCTGATTGCTTTGTTGGTGATTTGCTATGGCGTTACCATCAACCTTGTTGAAGTAACCTGGAAGGGTCAAGTCGGACGACAATTCCCTAGCGGCAACGAATACACCGCATTCATGGGCTATTTGTCTACCGCGACCGGTATTGCAACCATCATCGCGATTTTCATCGGTTCCATTTTGGTACGAAAGCTTGGATGGCGTTTTGCGGCTTTGGCTACCCCAATCGTTTTGGGCGCGACAGGCATCATGTTCTTCCTTTGCGTGCTTACTCCAGAATTGGTATCGCCAATCGGTTTGGCATTCAGCATCTCACCACTCTTCCTCGGTGTGTTGATTGGACTTTCACAAAACGTGCTTTCAAAGAGCATCAAATATGCATTGTTTGATCCGACCAAAGAAATGGCCTACATCCCTCTTGATGAAGAATCAAAAGTGCGTGGTAAGGCTGCTATCGACGTGGTTGCTAATCGCTTCGGTAAATCAGGCGGCGGTATGATCCAAATCTTGTTGTTCGCAACGGTTGGTCCTTTGAGTGCAATCATTCCTCACTTGGCCATTATCTTTACTGCCTTCATCGGCATTTGGATTCTTTCAGTATTCTCTCTTAGCAAGAAGTTTGAATTAGCTTGCAAAGAACAAGACGCTGAAAACAACTAAGAGTTTTCTTGTTTGCCTAAAAAACCCCCAGAAATGGGGGTTTTTTTATTGCTCGTTTGTTCTTAGCTATTTTGAAGGGAGAAAGCCGTGGAAGCTGACTTAAATATAAATGAACGTGTGATAATTCCGGGCTCTGAACTCAGCGTGAGCACCAGCCGCGCCAGTGGTCCTGGCGGCCAGCATGTTAATAAAACCAGCTCGAGAATATCATTGCGATGGAACCTAGAGACCTCGGAGGCACTAAACGATCGCGAGCGCGACCGCGTGCGCGGACGCCTGCGGTCTCGCTTGGTGGGTGATGGCGAAATATTAATCCACGTGGAGGCCGAGAGAAGTCAACACAGAAACCGCGAAATAGCGAGGGAACGTCTCGCTGAACTGGTACGTGATGCATTATTGCCCATAAAAAAACGCGTGCCGACGAAACCGACCCTAGGTTCCAAAGCGCGGCGCATCGATAGCAAAAAAAAGCGCAGTATTGTGAAAAAACTTCGCAACTTTAGTGGAGAATAATGCCTTGATTCCATGAGGTAATGCTCATCCCCTCGTGGGCCGGCCCTCCGGTTGACCAAAAGGTACTGGGAATAGCGAGGGACAGCACAGAGGCCGGCCCCTACAGGGTTGGCAAATTACTCCAACGATTTTTTACACAAATAAAAATCTAAACGTTCATAAGCCGCGCTCTCGCGCTCTTTCATTTCAGCGATACTTTTTGGTGGCGGCACAATTACTTTATCACCTTGCTGCCAATTCACGGGACAGGCGACTTGATGTTTATCCGAAGATTGCAAAGCTGTTAATAAACGCATCACTTCGACAGTACTTCGGCCAACATTTAAAGGATAATAAATGGTGGCGCGAATTTTATTTGCTGGATCAATAACGAAAAGGGTTCTCACGGTGACCGTCGCTGATTCATTCGGATGAATCATGCCGTAGAGTTCTGCAACTTGGCCTCGATGATCGGCAATCATCGGAAAAGGAAGTTCAACATCAAAGATGCCTTTTAGGTTTTTTATCCACGCCAGGTGGCTATGGATGGAATCAATGGAAAGGCCGATAAGTTTGGTTTTATGAACGTCGAAAAATTTGTTTTGTTTAGCAAATTCGATGAGTTCCGTGGAGCATACCGGCGTGAAATCGGCTGGGTGAGAGAATAAAATCGTCCACGATCCTTTTTTCCATTCATGAAAATCGATAGGACCTTCAGTGGTACTAGCTTGAAAATTAGTGGCTATATCGCCGATTCTTGGGATGTGTGGCGTTTGGTCAGTCAACATGATCAACTCCTGGTCTTGATTAACGAGATGAGTGTTGATCAACTAAATCAGCTACAAAACTCGTGTCGTGTAATTTAGAAGAAATTTTATCGAGGACAAAACATGAAAAAAACTGATCCAAAAAATCTGAGCCCTTTGCAATACGAAGTTACCCAATGCGATGGCACCGAAAGTCCTTTTGAAAATCAATATTGGGATAGCAAAGAAGAAGGAATTTACGTCGACATAGTTTCCGGTGAGGCATTATTTTCATCGGTCCATAAATATGATTCTAAAACTGGATGGCCATCTTTTTATCAACCCATAGAACCTAATAATCTGGTGAAGAAAACTGATCGCAGTCTTTTACGAACGCGCACCGAAGTGCGGTCGAAGGAAGCAAATTCTCACCTGGGCCACGTATTTGACGACGGCCCTGAACCAACAGGTCAACGCTATTGCATAAATTCAGCCGCTTTGCGCTTTGTGCCCAAAGCAAAAATGCAGGCGGAAGGCTATGGCAAATATCTTGATCTCTTCTCGTCGAAAGAGCTCAACTATGCCTATTTTTCGGGCGGCTGTTTTTGGTGTGTGGAGGCGGATTTTTATAAAATTTCGGGAGTAACTGAAATTGTTTCTGGCTACATGGGGGGGACTACGAAAAATCCCAGCTATGAACAAGTTTGCACTGGCACCACGGGTCATGCTGAAGCGGTGAAGATTGGCTATGATCCGAATATCGTCAGCTATGAAAATCTCTTAAAAATATTTTGGCTCAACATTGATCCCACCGTAAAAGATCAACAATTTTGCGACCACGGCACGCAGTATCGAACGGCAATTTTCTATGAAAATAGCGATGAGAAAAAGCATATTGATGACTCGCTCTTGTGGTTGAAGAAAAATTATCCAAGCATCAAAATAGTCACGGAAATTTCGCAGGCTCAAGATTTTTATCCAGCCGAGGAGCACCACCAAAATTTTTGCCACCATAATCCTGAAAGATATCAGGCATACCGCAATGCCTGCGGGCGAGATGCGACTTTGAAAAGAATTTATGGCGAAAGGCGCGAAGTATTGCTTAAGGACTTGGTGAAAATTAGCGAGGGGTGAAGTTCTAAAGGAGGGCGTAGCATCGGATATACCCCCTTTTAAAAGACGTTGGCGCATAAATAAATTTTTTAGGCTGAGGCCTGCACCTACGCTCCCTCTCCCGCTTGCGGGAGAGGGCTCGTGGAGAGGGTG
>CAYJDW010000037.1:0-25652 GCA_964368985.1 uncultured Myxococcales bacterium
CTCTCCCGCAAGCGGGCGAGGGAGCGTTTTGCTTTGTTTTTTCGGTGTTCCCATTATGAGTGATAAACCGAGAAATCCGTCCAAAACTCAGGCCGCTAATCTTGCGCTCACATATCGATTCAGCGAAACTTTTTCTTCTTGCGCCGCCAAAGCCAGTCTTCGATGAATCTCTGGAGGGACTCTCACCACAAACTTGCCGCTGAATTGCTTGATGGATATAGGTTCAGGTAAGGATTCTTTTTCTTTTATCATATCCGCGACTATCTCTTTAACGAGCATCCTAATACCTCTAAAGGCGGCTTCCTGCGATTTAGCTAACCAGCTCAAGCTAGGAAACTCTGCGACCAGCCCTACATATTCACCATCTTCCTCTGACCAAATTACCCGGTAACTATATTTGTCATGCATGACCTTCCTCCTTTAGGCGGTGAATAGCTTTTAATACCTGCTTCACTTGATATATTTTAGCCTTGCCTTTGGCGTTTTGGATATTAACCCGAGGGTCTCCTATCCAAGGAGTTTTATACACCTTATGACTGCTACCAGTTTGCCGTGGCTTACCAAAAAAAGCATTGCAAACCTTGACTAAATCCACAAATTTTATGTTTTGGGGATTCTCTTCAAATGAAGCCAACAGCCTGTCTAAATCGCCAGCCATTTTGACTCTCGTTAATATAGTATCAATAATGACACTATATCTCAACAACTATTTTGTCAAAAATTCCTAGAGCTCACTAAAAATTACTATTGCTAAACCAGAGGCTTAACGTGCCCCCGTCACCTGCGCTTCACTAGGGCTTACAAAAGTGGCCAAAATATCGTCTTGCATTTTATTGTATTTTTGGCTGCTGCCAACAAAGCCATTGATCATAATAGCAAAAGCAAATCGCTGGCCAAGTTCATTGCTAAAATAACCCGAAATACAAGAAATTCCTGTCATGGTGCCGGTTTTGGCGCGGACGTTACCTTTTTGGTATTCGTTTTGCATGCGGCGCCCGAGAGAGCCATCCATGCCGCCGATGGGGAGGGCGGCCATGAATTCGGGGCTTAGATTGAAGCGGTCGGACGCATAACTGAGGAGGCGGACCATGTGATCTGGGCTCATGAGGCTATAACGAGAGACCCCCGCGCCGTCGGCGGCCACGAGAGTGCCAGAAGGAATACCAACTTCCTTGGCGAGGAAATCATTGACCAGTTTTAGACCTGCCGAAGCGCTGGCGGGCTTGATCCCGCTCACTGCGGCCATGGCTTTGATCAAGCTGTCGTTGGCGACGTTGTTGGAAATTTTTGTGAAATCAATCAGTGCTTCGCTCAGAGATCTCGATTGAAAAGTGGTGAGCAAAAGCGCGACCGCTGGTGTAGCGGCACGAGTAACTTTGCCGCTCACCTCAATACCTAAGTGCTCAAGTTGTTCTTTAAAATAAGTTCCCGTCATCATGCTTGGATCATTTACCGCTAGCAGAGAATAATGAGGATCGGCGTTAAGAGGAGTTTGGCCGTTAATGGTGATTTTATCGCCCGCTTTAAGACCATCTTTAGTTTCCGAAGGCCATTCCTCTTTTCGATGATCGGCATGCTCAATCGTAAGACTTAAAAGGCGGCCGGCATTATTGGCTTTGGTCAACGCTTCCGATTTCACTTGAAACATGCTGAGCGCGGGGGTGACGATGGCATGAGCGCGAAGGGAGCTTTTATGGGCAGGAACAGTTTTGATCTGCAAACGATTGTGATTCATGTTGAGGCCGCTTACGGGAGCAGAATAACCCGCATTACGATCGTCCCACATAATGCCCCGGCCCCACAGGACGTCGTCAAAAATTTGATCATCGATAAATACTTGGCCATTAATTTTCTTAATGCCCATTTGCTTGAGTTCAAGCGCAAGATTCGCAAGATCATAATCCATCAAACTCGGATCGCCGCTGCCCTTCAGATAGAGATTTTGCACCGATTTTTTTTCTGCATCGAATGCATCGGTGAAAACCTTGGTTTCAAACCGAAATGACGGGCCTAGATAATGCAGCGCTGAAGCCAAGGTTACTAATTTGATCGTGCTCGCCGGCATAAATAATCTTTGAGCATTTTTTTCAAAGATCGTCTCATGATTGTTTAAGGAGCTAATCTTGACGCCGATATTAACATTGGGATCAGTGTTGTTGATGACACGTTCAATAGCCTCGGCAATGCTATTTTTCTGTCCTCGCGACCATGCGCCATTTAGTTGATCTTTGCCGTGCGTGCAGCTCATTACCAGGGTGATCAAAAATAATAATGCAATGTTAATCGGTTTCTTCATTGTCGGCTCTTTATCTAAATAATGGTGCTCACGTTGCCACACTAGAACTATATTACGATTTAAAACAGGCAATCCACTATCCTTCTTTATCTGTCATTGCCTAAGCCTTCGCCTTGACACGACTATTGAATGTCGCTATCTCGGCTTCAAGTTTAATCCGCCAGCTCCTAAGAGCTCGAAGGGAATTTTTGTGGAACTAAACGCAACTATTTTTGTACAAATCTTCATTTTCATGACCTTGTTGTTATGGCTTTCCCATGCGCTTTTTGCCCCTATTTTGGCGCTTTTTGAAGAACGAGAGAAGAGAATTGGCGGAGCCAAGCGTGAAGCGCAAGAATTGATCACTCTCGCCGATGAAAAAGCCAAACACTTTGACCTTGAATATGAAAAAGCCCGCTTAGAAGCCCGCCATACCTTGAGCAGCTTGAAACTGGAAGCTGATAAAGAGCAAGGCGTTTTGATCGCTCAGGTACGCCAGGTTGCGAAAGAAAAACTGGAGCGCGCCGATCAGGAGCTCGCTCAGGAAGAAAGCTTGATAAGAGGCCAACTTGGAGCAGTAAGCGAAGCCGTTTCGGCCGATATTATTAAAGCTCTCATGACACAAAAAGCGTAAAAGGGAGGGCCCGATGAAGACGATCCACATAAACCTGATTTTATTGAGCTTATTCTTCACCGCTCAAGCTCATGCCAACGAAGCTAGCCATGGCATTAACTGGTGGCATTTGGGCTCTGCATACAAGGATGCCCCCGCGCTTGGTTGGCTGACCATAACTTTTTTGATTTTTGTAATCTTTATCGGCCGCGCTATCAAACAGCCTCTCTCGTTTTATTTGGAAAGGCGTTCCAGCGATATTGCCCGCGCCATTGAAGAAGGCCGAAAAGCCAAACTTTTGGGCCAAGAACAGCTTGCTCTTTATGATCAAAAGCTCAAATCGTTGACGGCTGAAATCGAAAAAATGAAAGCGCTTTTTAGAGAACAAGCTATTCGAGAAAAAGAAGAAAAGCTGCGCTTGGCCAAAGAAATGGAAAGCCGCATTATCCGAAATACCGACGATACTATTCGCGCCAATTTTGCTCGCGCCAAAATTCGGCTTGCTGATGAAGTAATTGCCCTTGCTATCGCTAAGGCCCAAAAAAGTTTAGCCGACAATAACCAGGAACAAATGGATCAGCTTTTGAGAAAGCAATTATTTAGCGACCTTAAGCATGCTCATGAGGTGAACTGATGATCTACCAACAAGTCATTGCGCGCCGCTACGCCCGGGGCCTCATGCTGTCCTTAAAAGAGGGTGACTTTGATGAGGTTTTGGCTCAGCTAAAATTATTTTGTGACCTGGCTACTATTACTTCTTTAGAGTTGAAACGAGTTTTAGAAGATCCCGCTTTTTCTCCTCTCGATCGACGTGCCGTCATCAATAAAATCGCGTCAAAGTCGAGCATGCATCCTCAACTACACCATTTTTTGTTGCTTTTGGTGGAAAAGAACCGCATGGCCTTGCTCTCGCTAATCTATGAAGCATTGCTCATTTTGATAGACAGCCATCAGGCACGTTTGCGCGTAAAAATTGTCAGCGCGTCGTCAGTTTCACCCGAAGAGGTCTTCGAGATCACCGAATCTCTGAAAAAATCGCTCAAGAAAGACGTGATGGCTGAGCTCAAAATTGATCCCTCTTTGCTTGGTGGAATGCGCATCGAAGTGGGTGGCACCGTGTTTGATGGCAGTCTGAAGGCCAAACTCGCGGGCATGAAACACAAACTACAACTTGGGCAATAAACTTTTTGATTGTTTTAGGTGGTTAATATGAAACTAAGAGCCGAAGAAATATCGGAAATTATTAGAGACGAAATCAACAATTTTGACACCAAAACCAAAGCGGTTGAAACTGGCTCGGTTTTGACCGTTGGCGACGGGGTAGCCCGCGTTTATGGTCTCGATCACGCCCAATCCGGAGAGCTCGTTGAGTTTCATAACGGTGTCAAAGGCCTGATCCTTAACTTGGATCAAGACAGCGTTGGTATCGCCATCATGGGATCCGACAGCGCTATTAAGGAAGGCGACATTGTCAAGCGAACTGGACGGATCGCCGACGTGCCCGTGGGTAATGGAATATTAGGTCGCGTGGTCAATGGTCTGGGTGAGCCGATCGATGATTTAGGCCCCATTAAATCTACTGAAACGCGTCGTATTGAATCGAAAGCTCCCGGTATCATTGCAAGAGAGCCGGTAAAAGAGCCCATGCAAACTGGTATCAAAGCCATCGATGCCATGATCCCCATTGGCCGAGGTCAACGAGAATTGATCATCGGCGATCGCCAAACGGGTAAAACCGCCATTGCGCTCGATACCATTATCAATCAACGCCATACCGGCGTGAAATGCGTCTATGTCGCCATCGGCCAAAAACAATCTACCGTGGCCCAAGTGGTGGAGCGTCTGCGTCGTGCGAATGCTCTCGAATACACGGTGGTGGTCTCAGCGACTGCGTCAGATCCCGCACCATTGCAATTCTTGGCGCCCTACACCGGCTGCGCCATCGCTGAATATTGGCGTGATAATGGCGAGCATGCCTTGATCGTTTATGACGATTTATCGAAGCAAGCGGTGGCTTATCGTCAGCTGTCGCTCTTATTGCGACGCCCGCCGGGCCGTGAAGCATTCCCCGGCGACGTGTTTTATCTCCACTCTCGCCTGCTTGAACGTGCGGCAAAAATCACCAGCAATCCTGATGAGCTCAAAGCTTATCCGGATATTAAGAAAGGTGGCGGAAGTCTTACCGCATTGCCCATTGTTGAAACCCAAGCCGGCGACGTGTCAGCCTATATTCCCACCAACGTGATCTCCATCACCGATGGTCAGATTTTCTTGGAAACGGAATTATTTTTCTCAGGTCAACGCCCCGCGGTGAACGTAGGTTTGTCGGTATCTCGGGTTGGGGGCTCGGCTCAAGTAGCAGCTATGCGTCAGCTTGCAGGCTCCATGCGTCTTGACTTGGCACAATATCGCGCACTGGCCGCCTTCGCTCAGTTCGGATCGGATTTGGATAAAACTACCCTTGAGCAGCTTGCTCGCGGAAAACGTTTGTTTGAGCTCTTAAAACAAGATCAATATGAGCCAGTCCCCGTGGAAGAGCAAATTGTTCAAATCTATGCGGCTACTCAAATTGCTGACACGGCGACAAAAGCCACCTGGGTAAGAAAGTATCAATCCTCCGAAGTGCCACGCTATGCAAGGGAATTAATGACCTTCATGCGTAGCGAACATTCAGATATTTTGCGCGATATTCGAGAGAAGCCGGGCCAAAAAATTGACGACGCTATGCGTAAGCGTATCGATGCGGTTTTGAAAGCTTTTAGCAATTCCTTTGATGGCAAGCTCGCTAAAGCTGACTCTATCGATTAAGGGATCGCGGGAGATATTTTTATGGCATCGTTACGTGAAACTAAAAATCGCATAAAAAGCGTGAAAAATACTGAGAAAATTACGCGAGCCATGAAAATGGTTGCTGCGAGTAAGCTCAGACGCGCCCAAGAAGCGGTGACGAAGCCGCGCCCCTATGCGCGGAAATTGGCTCAGTTGATGTCGGCCTTGGCATTGCGTGTTGAAGCAACCAATGCGGCAACCCATCCCCTGCTCTTTAATCGTCCGATTAAGAAGAATGTGGAAGTCTTGGCACTCACCTCGGACCGGGGGCTGTGCGGCGCTCTCAATAGCTCGGTCGTACGAATGACGCAGCGGTTTTTTCTCGATAACGAGGACAAATACGAAAACATTAGTGTGTCCACCATTGGTAAAAAAGGTTTCGAGGGCTTGCTGCGGGCCGGATTCAATGTGCGAAAGCGCTATTTCCCCGACGCTAAAGTGTTTGACATGACCATCGCCAATCAAATCGCTGATGAACTGTGCGAACGCTTTTTGTCTCACGAAACCGATGCGGTATTTTTGATTTACAACGAGTTCAAATCTGCCATCAGCCAAGAGGTGGTGGTCGTGCAGCTTTTGCCGGTGGTGAGAGATCCCATCGACATAGCTCATCTGCCCATCGATTATCTTTACGAGCCAGATCAAGAACGCTTGCTTGAATCCATCGTGCCCCGCTATTTTGCAACGCGTCTGTATCAGGCTTTCCTAGAGTCTTTCGCCTCCGAGCAAGGTGCCCGTATGAGCGCCATGGACAATGCGACCAGAAACGCCAAGGAAATGACGGATCGGCTGACCTTGCAATATAACCGCGCTCGCCAAGCGGCCATCACCAAAGAATTGATGGAAATCATCGGTGGAGCGGAAGCACTCTAAGGGGTTCGTCAATGTTCAGCAGCCATCATTTAGTCAGATTTGACGACGTTGATGGCGCTGGCATTGTCTATTACCCTCGCTATTTACATTTTTGCCATAAGACTTTTGAGGATCTCTTTAACCAGCGATCTGCCATCAAATATCCCCAGCTGATCAAAGAGCATCAACTCGGCTTCCCCACCGTCCATGTGGAAGCGGATTATTTCAAGCCGTTTTATTATGGTGACGAGATTAAAGTAATTTTTAGGGTTAAGACTATTAAAAGCTCTTCGCTAATTACGCACTATGAATTTTTTAATAAGGCTGAGCTTAGTTTTTCGGCGTTGATTACTGTTGTTTGTATGGATTTGCAGACGAAGAAATCTAGGCTTTTGTCGACGGATATGAGAGAATTTTTTAGCGGCCTTGTTGCATAAATAGATTTGAGGCTCAATGCACCACCTGCGCTCCCTCTCCCGCTTGCGGGAGAGGGCTGGGGGAGAGGGTGGAGAAACGCATAGAAAGGAATTCTCGTCGATAAAACCGATAGGTTTATGTTTCTCCACCCTCTCCCTAGCCTCTCCCGCAAGCGGGCGAGGAGTTGTCGCGCTAAGGCCCCAGCTTATTTATGCAACCAGGCCTTTTCAAAGGGGGAAGATAGAAATCATGAACAACCAAAAGAAACGCGAAAAAATCGTGAAGGATCTAAAAAGTTGGCGGCAAAACCAAGCAGAGGCTTATAAAACCTATATCAAAACCAGCGCGGTGGGCTTAGAGGTTGGATTATCTATTGCGGTGGCAGCTCTTCTCGGCTATTTCGCAGACAAGTATTTCGAATCTTCGCCTTGGGGCATGATTATCGGCGTGGTTATTGGCTCCATTGCCGCAGGCAAGCGCTTGTGGATGTTTAGCAAATCTTATTTAGAAAAGAATAAAAAAGACGATGATAAATGAAAGTTCCATGACTGATTTGATGGGTTACCGACGAGTAGTGCTGAGTGCATCTACCATAGTTTTATTAGTGATCGGTATTTTTGCGGTTCTTGCTTGGTATGCTGATTGGGTTTTTCTTTTAAAACCTTTGGCGGGAGCTTTTTTAGGTTCGATGATGGCGAGCCTCAATGTTTTGGCTTTAGCCTATGCCTTTTTTGCCCTCGCCATAAAAAAATCACCACGACGTGTAATATTGTGGCCGGTGGCAAGCTTTTTGTTGATGTGCGGGACAGCACTTCTTCTCGCCTTAAGACAGCCTGACTATATTTTAGGATTTGCCCTCGGCCTTACGACACCGCTGATTTTTGGTGCAATAATTGCGCTTCGAGCATGATGCCCGCTTGACCTAAGAGGCTAATAACGACACACCAAATCTTGCGAGCCTACTATTCTCTAGGCGACTTTAGAAGGGCATTTTTATGGATCATCATTCATCTTGGTTTAACTTCCTGCCTTGGTACACTCCGCTGAAGGATTTTTTTCAAGATAATTTTGCAAGCTCCGTGGTATTTCGCAGCGGCTTATTTCCCAAAGAACGCATTTTTGAAACCATGCACCATGTCTTTGCGGCCCTGCTAGTTTTTATAATTTTGGCCATAGTCGCTTTCGTAGCCCATGTGCGCCTAAAAAATATCGAACGCTATATTGTGCCCTCGCCAAAGATCACCTTGATCAATCTCTTCGAAGTGCTGATGACGGTTTTATTGTCGCTGATGCAAGATATTATCGGCAAAGATTATAAACGCTATGTTCCCTTGGTAGGCACGTCGGCATTATTTATTTTGTGCTCTAACTTGCTTGGCTTGATGCCGGGATTTGTACCACCCACGGACAATCTGAATACGACGATCGGTTGTGGTTTAGTGGTATTTGCTTATTTTAATTTTCACGGCTTCAGAGTGCATGGTCTCGGCCATCTTACTCACTTGGCCAATCCTTTAGGGGCATGGTGGGGATGGTTTTTATCGCCATTATTGTTTCCGGTGGAATTAATCGGTCTCTTGGTACGGCCTTTAAGTTTAGGTATTCGTCTGGCGGGCAACATGATCGGCGATCATAAAGTGCTTTTTGCCTTCGCTGGCGTCTTGCCCTTGCTCTTGCCTTTGCCTTTTTATCTCTTGGGTTTGTTGGTTTGTATCATTCAAACGGTGGTTTTTTGTCTCTTGACATGTGTGTACATATCGCTACACACCCAAGAGGAAGGCCATTAATTTTGTTGGTGCTGTGAGCACTTGTTGTGGGAGAATTTAAATGAAACGCGTAGTAAAATTTTTTGTAGCAGCTGCCCCCGTACTTTTTGCCGCGAGCTCTGCTCTAGCTGCCGACGGTGGTTATAATCCAAACAGCCATTTTGCAGGCTATGCTATTGCTGCAGCGATCGCTGTTGCATTACCTGCTCTTGGTGGTGCACTCGGCCAAGGACGCGCTGCAGCGGCCGCTCTTGAAGGGATTGCACGTAATCCTGGAGCCTCAGGCAAAATTTTCGTACCAATGATCTTGGGCATGGCCTTGATCGAATCCCTCGTGTTGTTCGGTTTGATCATGGCATTCATTTTGTCCGGTAAGATTGCCTAAACAATGCGACGTCAACCGAAAACATGGATGCTCGCAGAATTTTGGGCTACTTCATCAACCCTTGAAGTAGCCCAAAACGCTTTTTTGGAAAGCGGCGCCATCGGCATTGAAACTGACGATGGACTTGGCCCTGAGGGCGCGCGTAAATATTTGGGCGATCAAATAAGAGTCTTGGCTTATTTTGAGCCTGATCCTGACCTCGAAACAAATGTCGAGGAGAATCTCAAATCATTTTTTGATAATTGCGGTTTAGCACTTGGTCCAATCACTTGGACAGACTTTCTGGAAGATGATTGGCAGGCAAACTTTGTTAAATCCTGCACCACTTTTCGGGTAAACCCCGGCATCTATATCGTGCCCTCGTTTGAGATCGAAGCTTTCAAGAAAAAACCGCTTGGGCCTTTGTTCATTGAGATGGATCCGGAAAATGCCTTTGGCACAGGACAGCACCAAACCACCCAGCTTTGTTTAAAGAATATTTTCGAAGTGATCGAGAGTGATCCTAAAAAAGCCTCGCAATGGAGCGCTGTGGATGTTGGCACCGGCTCAGGCATCCTTGCTATTTTGATGAAAAAGCTCGGCGTGGCCCAAGTTTTAGGCACCGAGACTGACGAAGATGCGCTGATTACGGCGGCGAATAATGCCATTAAAAATGGCGTAGAAATCGATTGGCTGACGGTGACGGAAGAACATAGTTATGAGCCAAAACGCTACGATCTCGTCGTCGCAAATATTTTGGCGCCCGTGTTGATCGCGATGGTGACCAATCTCACCACTACCTGTGTGGCCGGTGGAACGATTATTTTGAGCGGTATTTTGGTGGAGCAAGCCCCGAAAGTGATCGAGGCTTACCGCAATGCGGGTACGCAATTCATCAGGCAAGACAATCAAGATGATTGGTGTTCGTTGGTTTTTCGAACCAAGTAAGGGTAAAGGTCGCGAGCGACCCGGCTTAAAGCATGGATCGCCACGCTACCCTCACAATGACAAATTAGACGGCTAAGTAATTGAAGGCGATTCTTTAGGAGCATCCGGCTCTTTCATCGGCCAGATGGTGCGGAAAATCACGCCAATGGCACCCACTACAATAAAACTATCGGCCACATTGAAAGTGGGCCAATGCATGTGGGGATAACCTAGGAGGCCTGCGTGCACATCGAGGAAATCGATGACATAGCCGAGGCGTATGCGGTCGGCGAGGTTTCCTACAGCGCCGGCTAAGATGAAACTAAAGGATCCAAGGAGCAGACCATCTTGGCTCTTCATGCGGAAATACCAAAACAAGAAAAAGATGGTAGCGAGCACACTCACGGCCACGAGCATGGGTCGTCTAATCCAAGCGGGTACTGAGCGCGTAAGACTAAAAGCGGCGGCAGGATTTTCTTTGTACATGAGGTTAAAGAGGTTTGGCACCACTTCTATGACTTGAATGGGATAAAACACTTGTTTAGTCACGGTTTGACTTTCACCATCAACCATAACCTCTTCATCGACGTTATAGGGCTCAGCGAGAACATTTTGTGCCCATATTTTGGATACTTGATCCAAAGAAATACCGATAAGCATAATCGCTATCAGCCACCATAAGCGATTTTTGGCGATGAATAAAAAACAAGAATTTGCACAGCATTTCACTTTAAATAACCTCAAAAGAAAAAATAAATGGCGATCTGGGCGCGCTAAACTTATGCATATAATACTTTGATTTCAGCCTTAAATTCTTCTGCGCAGGCTTTTCGTTTTACTTTCAAGGTTGGCGTCAGCTGTCGACCAACTTCAAACTCTCGATCAAGTATATAAAAACGCTTAATTTGCTCGAAATTTGCCAACGAAGCATTCGCCTCCGCAATGGCGTTTTTTACTTCCTGATAAACATTCGCATTCGCTGCCAGCTCACTTACTTTCACGCCATTAGCAGACTGATTAGGAAAAGCCACCAATTTCGCATTGATTTTATCGAGCGCAATCAAAGCCGTGAGATAAGGTCTTTTTTCTCCCACTACCACCACATGGGCGATACTCGGACTTTTAGATTTGATAAGATTTTCCACTCGCTGTGGTGCGATATTTTTACCCTGAGAAGTAACAATAATGTCCTTCTTTCGATCGATAATTTTAACGAAGCCATCTTGATCGATTTCGCCAATATCACCCGTGCGAAACCAGCCATCATCACTCAATACTTCTTTGGTTTGATCAGGCTTGCCCCAAAAACCTAAAAATACGCCTCGACCGCGTATGAGAATTTCTTTTTCATCACTCAAACGTAAGTCAGTACCCGGCAAAGGGCGTCCTACTGTCCCCTGACGCAAGGCCCACGGCAAATTGAGGCAGGTCGCCGCGGAAGTCTCGGTCAAACCATAACCCTCACATAAAGTGATGCCCGACAGCTGGAAAAAAGTCGAAACTTCCGGAGCCAACTGGGCTCCCCCGGAGATAAAAAAGCGCAAACGACCACCAAATTTTTTATTCAGCGTCTTACCTACTTTGTCGAACACGAGTTTTTTCGCGAGAAACAGCTGGCAACTTCTTCCATTAGGCGAGGAAGCCATCTTATCGGCTTCGTTAAAGGCAAAACGAGCAATAATTTTTTTAATTCCGCCCGAAGCTAAGGCCGTTTCAAGCACTTTAGCGCGCATTTTTTCGTAAATACGTGGAACGCCGGCCATGAAAGTTGGTTTCACCACTGCCATATTGTCAATTAATTTATCGATGCTCTCCGCAAAGGCCAGCAAGTGCCCGGTTCTCATCCACGCAAACTCAAGCACGCGCGCAAAAATATGGGCAAGAGGCAAAAACATCATTTGCACATCGTCTTGGGTTAAGATGCCGAGTTTATCGATAACTTGTGCTTCATAAAGCATATTATCGTGAGAAATCATGGCGCCTTTGGGCTCTCCGGTGGTGCCTGAAGTGTAAACCAAAGAGGCAACAGAATCCTTGCTCACGGGAAGGCTAACGAAACTTTCAGGTTGATTGGCGGTAAAATCGCTTAAATAGACTTCGTTATCGTTTAGTTTGCCGGAAATTTTGTCAAAAATAACTACCAAGGAAAGTTTGCGCCCTTCATCTTGAAGTTCTCGTACTTTTTTAAGCTGGATTTCGTCTTCTACAAAAACAACGCTTACTCCCGCATCGGAGAGGATATAGGCTATCTGATCCATTAAACTAGAGTGGTATATTGGCACCACAATGGCGGCGGCTTTCATAATCGCGAGATCTGCGATAACCCACTCTGGTCGGGTGAGCGAAATAAGTGCTACCCTACTCTGTGGTTTCACCTGAGCGTTTACCAATGCATTCGCTAAGCGCGCTACACTGACGGAGAGCTCTTGCCAGTTTTTGCTGATCCACTTGTTGCTTTTGGTACAAAAATACTGGATGGCTGGACGCTTATTAAAACGCTTGACAGAGTCATCGAAAAGCGAGGTTATCGATTCGCTCATTTGCCCCCCGAAAATTTTTTTATGTATGAGAAAAAGACCCTAGAGACCTCAATACTAAAAGAACGGCATAAGTAAAGGACGCTCATGACTACCTACCCCACTGCTACTGACCTGCCGAGCCACATAGGTCATTATCGCCTGATCCGAAAAATAGGGACAGGCGGCATGAGCATGGTCTATGAAGCCTTCGACGACCGCCTCAAGCGCGCTATCGCCATAAAAATACTGCATCCTGCCCTCGCTGAAAGCCATGAATATAAAGTCCGTTTTTTACGGGAAGCTCAAGCCGTAGCGCGTTTGACGCATCCCAATATTCTACAAATTTATGACATAGCTAATCCCGAAAGTTCAAATGATCAACTTTATATTGTAACTGAACTTGTGTCAGGTCAAACTCTTAAAGAGTGGGCGCAAAAAAATAATATAATTGAAGTGCCTGAACTTAGCGCCATTATTATCTGCCAAGTGGCTCAGGCGCTCGAACATGCACATCAAAAAGGTATTATTCATCGCGATATAAAACCTGAAAATATTATGGTGACCGCTGAAGGCCTGATTAAACTGATGGATTTTGGTATTGCCAGCATCGGCAGTGAGGAAAGCCTCACTCAGGCAGGTACTTTGCTCGGTTCCTTAGCCCATTTAGCGCCTGAAATCATCAAGGGCGAAAAGGCGAGTGAAGCTTGCGATATTTTTTCCCTCTCCACCATCTTTTATTGGCTGGTAAGCGGACAATTGCCCTTTAACGGTGATTCTCCTCACTCTTTGTTAAAAGCCATCGTTGATGAACCGGCCATCAAAATTCAACGACTTTCGCCTTATATTTCCGATCATTTGGCAATGATTATTGACCAAGGTTTGAATAAAAATCCGAGTGCTCGCATAAAAACCGCAAGCCTCCTTATTACCGCGATTGGACGGGCTCTTAATGATCTTGGCGTAGTTATTGAGCCAAAAAAATTTGCAGCCGTTCTTTCCGGCGAAGATTTAGCCTCATTTAAATGTTTGGTGCTCGAACAAATCGGAGCAAAAAAAATCTTTTATGAGCAGCGCAAAGAAGAGGCAAAAGCCCTAGAACTGCAATGCCGTCTTGACGCCTCTCCGAAAGGACCTGCCAAAAAAATCAACGTTAACTATATTGGTGCCATTGGCTTTGGGTTGGTCGGGCTAATAGGTTTTTTTACTTTTAATTCTCAATCGAAACCTAAAGAAAGTCCTAAACCTTCAGCTGAACCTAGCTTTCAGCTCGAAGAAAACGCAGCATTAGCTTCAGAACCAATAGCCGAACCGGTGATAGCTGAAAAAACGGTTGAGCTTCCTCCTGAAGAAATCATTCCTCCAAAAACTGCCGCCGCCACAAAACCCGAATTCCAAGAAATCAAAGTCGTTATAAAGCCATTTGCTAATGTGTTGGTGAATGGAAAACTTCTGGCTAAAAATCAAAAAAGCATCAGTCTAAAACTTCCCATCGGCACCCATCGCTTAAGTTTTAGCCACACCTATGCCGCCACCGTCGAGAAACAGGTAAAAATTGACCGCATTGGACAGCCGGTGGACTTATCGATCGTGCTTAATAAAACCAAGCCCGCCTTTTTAATCGTTAAAAGCGCGCTCGACGCCAATGTTGCTATTAGTGGCAGCTTCAAAGGCTCAACCGATAAAAGCCTCGAAAAACCCATCGTCATCCCCCTTCCCGATCGTACCCACGCGGTGAAAGAGCAAGTTTTGATTCAGCGAGATGGCTATGAGCCAATGATTGAATCGATTGAATTTGTGGCGGGGCAAATTAAAATACTTAAGATTGAGTTGAAGGCCTTGAGTGCTTCTTAAGGGCAAAAAGCTTTCGCCACAGGCGCTTCGGAGCAGCCGATTGATGTTTTGGCAACAAATCTTAGGCATCGATAGACGTGGATTTTAAAGAAAAGGCCTTTATAATTCCTCTACCCGGACCGGCTATTCGCCGCAAAATTACGGCGTTTTTCTTGATTTGCGGTGAATAAATACTATTATATCCGCATTGGTGCTTTGCGAGACATCAGTGACCTTGTTAAACACGGTATTTTGCGAAAAGACCCGAGCCAAGGCCGAAGTACAAGCTATTCCCTCATAAAGGCCTTAGACAGGCATAAAAATAAAATCGAATGATTTTAAAACAAGCTCGGATCAACTTTTGCCATCGTCCTAGTGCCTGATTTTTTTTCGAACTTATAGTGTGGGTCTAGGCCCAGTAACGGATAAACAATTAATGTTCGCATAAGCTTTTTTCGTTCTTTCTTTCTCGCTGCCACAGCTTTTCTTTGGTCGGCTACCGACGACAAATCATCTTTTTCAACCTCGCGTTCTTCCAAAGCATTCACCCATGATGCAATAAAGGGTTGATATTGGAGTGTATACCAATGGTCTTTGACGTCTTCTATAAGTGCTCTTGCCCTGCAATGGCATTTTTTGGTTGACTCGATAAGAGATAATTCCAAGCATAAATTCTTAAATTCCTCATGGTCCTTCTCGTACTCTGCCTTTATTTCACGGGCGATCTCACTGCGACTCAAAACCTCTTTCACAATGTCGACCCTAGAAAATAATTTTTCAGCAACGGGCTTGGGTGCTTTTTTTAGAATGGCTTCTAAAGGAATTAATGCGTAAAATCCTTGAAAGGATTTTGGTTCGTCATCGCTATTCTTTAGCGCCGGCACGCTATTAATTTCAATTGCCAATAATGTATCGAGAATGGTGTTTTTAATCTTATCAAGAACAATCACATTCGGCTATTTCTGATTCATGCATTGCATAAAGGCATGACGTTGAGAGAAAGGCAAAAAGCAATATAGCTCTTCTTTTCATCGGAAGTTCTCCATTATCCCAAGGATGATCCTTCGGGTTAATGAGGAGCTCTGTTAACGAATCCTAAGTTTGTCGTCGAGCCATGATCATTAAAAATAAGGACCAGTGAGTAAATCCTTGAGCCCTTGTCTTTAATAAAATTCTAGGCACAATAGCAAAGCTCTCGTTGAAGGCTCATAGTCTATATATTTTTTCAGAGCTTTATTTGGATAATTTTATATGCTTTTATTATTAAAACGCGATTCTTTATGGATTCCCGTAATCTTGTTGGTGCTCCTCGTTGGTTGCTGGAGCGAGCTCGATTTATATGCTCCGAGCTTTCCTCAAATGATGCATCATTTCGATACCACTGAACAAATGATGCAGTGGACCTTGAGCCTCAATTTTTTTGGATTTTTCTTCGCTAGTTTGCTCTGCGGGCCCTTGGCGGATGCATTTGGTCGGCGCAAAATAATTCTTGGCGGTTCACTGATTTTTGTGCTCGGCAGCTTCATTTGTTTATGTGCCCCAAATATTGGCTGGATGCTCTTTGGTCGCTTCATCCAGGGGCTTGGGGTAAGTGCCCCCGTGAGCGTTGCTATGGCTATTGTTGCCGATGTGTATCAGGGCGAGCGTCAAATTAAACTTTTATCGAGAATGAATAGCGCCATCACCATAACCATGGCGCTGGCGCCCATTATTGGCGTGTATTTAACCGATTCACTTGGATGGCAATCAAACTTTTGGCTTATTTTTGCTCTCGCTCTCCTTGGAACCTTCTTAGTTTGGCTCTTTGTGCCAGAAACTCTCCCCGTTGAAGTTAAGCAAAAGTTTGAAGCGAGAAGCCTCGTCAGTGGCTATCTCACTCTATTGCGCAGCAAAAAATTCCTAGCTTCAGCCTTTGGTTTATGTTTTTCGGTGGCTCCTTACTTTGTTTTAATTGGCATTTTGCCTCTGCTTTTTATGGAAGCTTTGGGGGTGTCTATTAATGAATACGCTTTTTATCAGGGCTCGATCGTCGGATTCTTCTCAGCTTTAAGCTTAGGCTTTCCTTATGTTTTGTCACGCTTCAACATTGCTCGGGTAGTCCGTTTAAGCAGCATGTTGGCCTTTGGGGCCTTATTTTTATCCCTTATTTCAAGCATGGTCGTGCCCGATAACCCGAAGCTGATTACCTTCTACATGCTCCTTTATGCGGCGGGTATCGTTGTGCCCCCGTCCACACTCTTTGGCGGAGCCATGGACATGTTTCCTGAATTGCGAGCCTGTGTATCGTCCCTTATTGGCGCATTCCGCATGTTGGCCATGGCCATTGGAACTGCTTTAGCGGGCATATTTTATGATGGTAGTTTTATGCCCATCGCCTTCATTATGTTCGTCTCGATAGCCGTGGCCCTGCCCATGTCCTGGTTCGTCATGAAGAAGAGAGCAACTTCCACCAGTAGCAATGAAGCATTTGCTGTGATTCATTAACCAATAGGACACGATGATTCGTCCGTCTCTATTCGAAGAATACGATGTCGTCCTTAAATTGATTTTTATAAGCCCTAATAAGCACAATAAAAATCCTCGGTCATAGTATGGTAAAATTTCATGTCATTAAAATTTGACATGCAGATCATCCACCCACCAAAAGGACCGCAATGCTGATGTCTATCCAACGTCGCTCAATGTTTTTTCTCGGGTTCTTCCTCGCTACATCGAGCATGCTGACAGCAAACGAAATAAAAAAAGAGCCCCCTCCTGTAAAGGCGGGATTGGTGCATGAAAAATCTCAACCACGAAAATACACCACGTTTAATTATCCTGCGGAAAATCCAGGCGGCAATACTTTATTAACCGGTATACGAAGGACCGATCTTGATGAAGAAATTGTCTATATCAGTGGATTTTACGAATGTCCTAATAACGCTTGCGTCACTACCTTTGTATATAAAGGACCTTTATCGGGAACTGGATCATGGAATGTATTAAATTACCCCTCTTCCACCGGAGTCACGGTTAAAGCTACGAATCTTTATGGCCCCAATGATGGAAAAAATAATACTATTCAAGTGGTGGGAAATTACACTACCGAAGAAACAGGCTCCTCTACCATCGGATGCTTATATGAAGGACCTTTGAATGGTTCTGGCCTATGGACAACATTGATTCCAACCTCAACATCCCCAGTCATAAATACCATCGCTCACAGCACCAATGGTGGGCTCGTAGTGGGAAATTACGATACGCAGCTCGATGAAGGCAAAGCATTTATTTACGACATAAAAACTAAAAAATACAATGAAATAACTAAATCGAATGCGTTGAGTATTACTGCTTATGGCATCTGGTATAACGGAAAAAATTCATACACTATTGCCGGCAGCTATTCTGACGCAAACTATATTACGGGATTGACCACGGCTTATTTAGTCGATTGGAATAAAAAGACGAAAAAGCTCACCAACTGGCGCAATTTTAGCTATGGCAATAACCCTGCCAAAGCTATCGTTACTCATTTTGATGGCATTACTTCTGATCGAGATGGAGGTTATTATTTGACGGGCGATTGGTTGGGAATTGGTGGTGGCGATGAACTTGCATTTTTTGCTCACGTCCCACGAGGAAAAACCGCCAAATGGGCTCCCATTTCGTTTCCGCCTAATCAAATTACCTCAGGCAATTCAGTGTATAGAAAAGTGGTAATCGGGGTATATACCGAACATATTGCGCAACAAGATGACGTCATCAACGGTTATATTTCTATCCCAGAATAACTCCTCACTCATAAAAGTTGTCGCGGGGGATGAAAGTTGGTCACTAAGTCGGGGGGCAAGGATATGAAAAGCTGTTGGTATTTTCTTATAGCCATGATGTTTACGACTTATGTATTTGCGTCTGAAACCCCGCAGGAGCGGCTTTTGGCTGGCGTTGAGCTCTTCGATAAAGGGCTTTACGGCCCGGCTCTCGAGCGACTCGCCAGCATCGATGTACGAAAAGATTTTGATAATAGCGATGACATGAAGCTGGCTCTGAAAATTCGGGCTATTTCCTTTAGCGAAACGGGTAATGAAGAAGGGGCCGTGGAGAGTATTCGCGAGCTATATTTTCTCGACCCCAACTACCGCTTTAATGCCTTCGATACCCCCGATCCGGTGGTCGCGCTGGCTGGGCGGGAGTTAAAAATAATCGAAGAGAAAAATCTGAAGCTGGCCCAGCTTCAGCCTAAAGTCAATGAAAGTACGCCGCTTGAGAAACCAGTTTTAGTTACTGAAAAAATTATTATTGCTAAACCAAAAAATCATATAACCACTGCTCTCTTTCCTTTTGGCGTCAATCATTACCTGCTTAATCAACCCATGAAAGGCACTATTTATTTATCTATTCAGGCGGTTAGTCTTGCGGCTAATATTGGTGCTTATTGGTGGAAACAAAGTTATTTAAATAGTTTCGGCGCTTCTCGCCTCGAAAATCCGGGCCAAAGGTCAGCTTTCACGACGGCCCAGACCATTCAATACATTGCCCTAGGAAGCCTAGTGACTGCGCTAAGCGTTTCAATTGTCGATGCCCTGATCGATTATGTAAAAAGCTCCGCCCAAAATTAGCCATCATCGGCAATAACCTCATAAAATCCGTACTGAAGTCACGATCTTAGATTGAGACAAAGGATTAGCATGGCCCATTTAGAGATCTGCTACGCAAACGGTACAACCGACCGCATTAACCTTTATAAACGATTATCCATTGTGGGCCGGGGCAGTGAGGCCGACGTCGAAATTAAAGAGCCGAGCTTCCCGCCGGTGGCTGCCTATATTTCCCAAAGTGGCGAGGCTTTTACACTCTCGATTCCGCCTGAAAAACCTGCCGCCCTCCTAAGAGGACTGCCTACGAGGAAGCTTCAACTTAATCACGAACAAAATTTTTCATTGGGGGGCTGTAATTTTATTTTTAAATCGAGCGATATCGATGAGCGTCAATCGGTGAAGGATGAAGAGCAAGCTCAAGTATTGGCCTATCGACGGCTCTTAAATTTTTCCGAGCGCATTGCTCAAGAAAAAGATATTGACACCCTGCTTGCCACCCTTCTCAAAGAAATTACCCAGCTCACCGGCGCTGAGCATGGTTTTCTCGTGCTCATCGAAGATGGTGTTCCCAAACTTAAAGTGCAAGAATCTTTGGATAACGTGGACGGCATCGATAGCATCAGCCCTATGAGCGATTCCATTGTCAAAAAAGTTATCGCTAAAAAGGAGCCTGTTATTATCAGCGATGCACTGCATGATCATGAGTTTTCGTCGTCATTATCGGTAATTAACTATCGGTTGAGCTCGGTAATGTGTGTTCCCCTCAATTATCAGGGACATATTTTTGGCGCTATTTACGTTGGTAATAATGCATTCATCAATGCTTTTAATAAAAAAAGCTTAGAGCTGATGACCATTTATTCGAGCCAAGCCGCCATGTTGGTGCAGAATGCCCTGCACATCAATGCTCTGAAAAAACGTACTAAAAGCCTACAAGACAGTTTGGAACTCACCAAATTCGGCGGCATGATCGGGGGCTGCCAGGGCATGCAGAAGGTGTTTCAGCAAGTGGAAAAAGTGGCCCAAACCGATATTAGCGTGTTGATTATGGGCGAAACAGGGACGGGCAAGGAATTAATTGCGCGCGAGTTGCACAATCGATCGCTGCGTAAAGACAACGCCTTTGTCGTAATTAACTGCGGGGCCATCCCCGAAAATTTGTTGGAAAGTGAATTATTTGGCCATGTGCGAGGGGCGTTTAGTGGGGCTATTCAAAGCAGAATTGGAAAATTTCAAGCCGCTCACAATGGCACGCTCTTTCTCGATGAAATTGGGGAAATGCCGCTGCATTTGCAGGTAAAAATACTTCGAGTTTTGCAGGAACATCGGGTTACCAAAGTAGGCGACAATAAAAGCGAAGCCATAAATATTCGTGTCATCGCCGCTACTAATCGAGATTTACTGACTCTCGTCAAAGAAAATGCTTTTCGCGAAGATCTCTATTACCGTTTAAACGTTGTTCAAATTACCGCCCCCCCTCTTAAAGAACGGGGCAATGACGTGCTTGTGATCGCAAACTTTTTCTTGCAAAAATACGCGAAAATTTATGGCAAGGCCGTCATTGGTTTAGAGGAAGAAGCGCAAAATGCCATTCTTAATTACCAATGGCCCGGCAATGTGCGCCAATTGGAAAACCGCATTCGTCGCGCCATCGTCATGTGTGATCACAATCGCATAACTGCTAACGACCTGGATATTAAAGCTGAAAGCACCAGCCGCATTTTGCCTCTCTCGGATGCGCTTGATCGTTATCGGGCACGCTACATTAATGAATCTTTGGAGCGAAACGCTCATAACCGGACCAAAACCGCAGGCGAGCTCGGCGTGGACCCCCGCACGATTTTTCGTCACCTGGAAGGACAAAAAAAAGAAGGTGAAAGTTAAATTAACAAAAACCAAGACACTCGCGGGGGCATCATGAGGAATCTTTATCTGAGCTTGGCATGCTTCTTGCAGCTATTATTCGGTGGATGCTTGGATTATGTAAAATTGGAGGATGAAGCAGTGCTGACTAAAACCGATTCAACTCCTCCTTTGATCGACACCAGATATTTGAGTCCTCATCCTTCCACCTTAGTAAACGCCATCAGCGTGGGTAAAAACTGCAAGGGTCAGGCTTTTAGGGTTCCACCTATTGAGGACCGAAATAAGCAAGACCGACTGTATTATTACTGGTTTTTAGACAACAGATTGGTGTTGCCTGAATCAACGATTGAGCCGGAATTTCGTGAATCGGGCATCATTATTCTCACTATCGATGAGCAATTTCTTTTGTCTCATTTCGAAACCAAGCTTCCGAAAGATTTTTTTAATCATCCCCACATTATTGAATTCTTCGTTTCAGACTTGGCCTACACAATTCCGGAAAGTCGATACATAGATGATGCAAAGTATAAGGAAAAAGAGCACGGCGATTATGCTTATTGGATCGTCAGCTTCAGCAGCGACCCTTGCTAAGGGTATAAATTTCATAAGCAAAGCGGGCCTAATAAGCCTGATGATGCTTCAATTTTCGTGCCTTAATCCAGAGCTCGAGCATGAAGGCGAGCTTTCGGTAAGTGAGGTCGCTGCGTGCGGGGAATTTTGTAAAAAAAATGACTTCGAGATGTTTAGCGGAAAAAAGATTCATCTCGAAATAGAAGCCTCTGGTGAGCCCGCTCAAGTATTTTATAATGTCGACCCAAGCAGTCTGCCGGCGGGCTTATTTCTTAGTCCAAGCATCCAAATAAGCGGATCAGCTAACGGTGCTTTAGAATATCTCAAGCTCGACGAGAAGGATGACCGTGAAAATTTATCCGCCTTTGCCGACATTATTGCCATACCAATTGCCAACAAGATCAGTTTTTTATCCCCACGCATTCCCACCATTAAGACCAAGCTCTCGAGCGACCAAAGTTATAGCCTTTCTCTGCAATCGCATCTGCAATATGCCCTCATACTTAATCCGAGCGGCCTTTACCACCGCGCGCCGATTTTTCTGCAGTCCGACAATTTAACCCAAAATACCAACCTTAATTTTGAAGTGAGCAAAGAAGCATTTAAGCTGAGTGGAAAAATCTCATCCAGCGATACCAATATTCTCGCCACTTTCCAGATCCCTCAAATCCAAGCCAGTGTTATGCAAGGAAATCGCTTGGTTTCGTCGAGAGAGAGCGTTAAGACCGATGGAACACTATCATTGGAGCTCTCCCATTCCTTCCTCACCGACCCAAGCGATGTGCCACTAATGCTCCTGATTGAGCCCGAAGACATTGAAAATGCTCTCCCCAGAATAAAGGTGAAGCTGGACAAAAATCTCCTCGGTTCAAAAATCGACGTCGGCAACATTGACTTAGGCAAACTAAAACAGCCCTTTGCGGCAGAGATTGAAATAATTGGCTCCGACCAATCAAGCATTGGCAATGCCACTATTTTCATGAAGGCCAATGTGGGCAACGGAACTTCACTGGTTAAAAAACAAGTGGATAGTTCTGGTACCACGCTCTTTAACCAGCTCTACGAGGGGATCTATGATATTGCCGTCATCCCACCTTTCGACAGTCCCTTTGCCATGAAGCTGATTAAGAATGCTGAATTTCTCGCCAATGGAGAGAATGGGAAAATAATTATTCAACTTTCGCGACGAGAATTGCTTCATGGAACCTTGATGGATGATAAAAATGCCAAGGTAAATGGCGCTCAAATTGAGCTTTCGAGAATAGGTAAAATTGGTGATTTTGCAACCGAAGATATTTTCGACGACATGCTTTTTAAATTGACCGCCACCACCAATGAAGAAGGACGCATTTGCCAGCGACGTTTTGGTTTTGCTACCTCCAATCAAGATGACTGCACCCCGCTCACGCTCGACGAAGGTCGTTATTTAGCGCACATAACGCCTCCTCCAGGCAGCAAGCTTGCGCATCATTGGTTGACTTTTGACTTTCCCAAAACCAGCACCTTAGAAATCAAACTGGAGGTTCCGCAAATCTTGATGGGTAAAATTCTCGCCGCAGACAAAATAAGCCCCATCAAACGCGCTTTCGTCACTGTTTATTTGGCAGAAAATAATCTGCATAACCAGCCTAAAGTGATTGCCAATGCCATTACCGACGACTCGGGAAATTTCCGCGCTTTTATTTCGGCCGATTAAAAAAATTGTTGAACGATCAGACGATCTTAATGCGTGTGCTTGCAGCGTACTTGCCTTATCAGTCTTTCCAACTATACTAAGTCTGCAGTATATAAAAAATCCAATGGAGGCCTAGGTGACGGGACAAAAACCACACCCTGACACGTCTACTCCCAGCAATTTGCCAAGCGAACTGCCCATCCTTCCCTTGAGGAACAGCGTGTTTTTTCCTGGTGCGGTTATGCCGCTTACCATCGGGCGCACGAAGACCATACGCCTCATTGAAGAAGCTACGAAGGAAAAAAGCTTGCTCGGGATCATCACGCAACGAGCCCCGGAGATCGATGATCCCGGTTTAGAAGATCTGTATCAAATCGGAACAGCAGCGCGGATCATTAAGCTCGCACGAGCAGGCAAAGACGGTTTTAATATCGTTGTTGAGGGAGTGTGTCGTTTTAAAGTGGATGAGTTTAATCAAACCGATCCATTTTTCACCGCTAAAGTGTCGCCTTTGGTGGATGAAGGCACCAGTGATGTTGAAGTTGAGGCCCTATCGCTCAATCTTAGAAATACCGCTCGAGAAGTAATTGATTTATTACCTGAAATCCCGGTCATGGCAAAACAGCTGCTCGATTCCATTACTGCGCCTGGTCATTTAGCCGATTTAATTACCGCCAATATCGACGCCACCATTGAAGAAAAGCAAGATGTTTTAGAAGCAGTGGCTCTCAAAAAACGCCTCGTCAAAGTACTCGAACTCCTCAATCGCCAGTTCGAAGTTCTCAAACTTTCCAACAAGATCAATACGCAAGTTAAAGGCGAAATGAGCAAGACGCAGCGCGAATATTATTTGCGTCAGCAGCTTAAAGCTATTCGTGAAGAGCTGGGCGATAAAGACGATGAAGAAAATGGTTTGGAAGAGTTAAAAAAACGTCTCAAAGATGCGACTTTGCCCGAAGATGCAGATAAGGCAGCACGACGCGAAATTAAACGCATGAGCAATATGCAGCCGAGCCAAGCGGAATATACCGTGGCCCGGACTTATCTTGATTGGCTGGCGGATTTGCCATGGAGTAAATCCAGCAAAGATAATCTGAACCTCGACAATGCCAAAACGATTCTCGACGGGGATCATTATGGTTTAGAGCGCATTAAAAAGCGGATTATCGAATATCTGGCCGTTCGAAAACTTAAAGATGATATGAAAGGCCCGATTTTATGTTTCTTAGGACCTCCCGGGGTAGGTAAAACTTCTCTTGGTCGATCGATTGCCAATGCCTTGGGCCGAAAATTCCATCGCATGTCTCTCGGCGGGGTGCGTGACGAAGCTGAAATTCGCGGACATCGACGAACCTATATCGGGGCTTTACCAGGCCGTATTATTCAAGGCATGAAAAAGGCCGGCACCCACAATCCGGTATTCTTGCTCGATGAAATCGATAAGCTTGGCCATGATTTCCGCGGCGATCCATCGAGTGCTTTACTTGAAGTGCTGGATCCGGAACAAAATAGCAGCTTTAGTGATCATTATCTGGACGTGGCTTTTGATCTTTCTAAAGTTCTTTTTATCGCCACCGCCAACGAAACCGATACCATTCCTGCGGCCTTAAAAGACCGTATGGAAGTAATCGAGTTGCCCGGCTATACCTTTGAAGAAAAGATAAATATTGCCAAGCAACATTTGATTCCGAAGCAAATATTGGCCCACGGTATTACCAACGACCACATTGAAATACCCGATGAAAGTATTTTGCTGTTGGCCCACGGTTATACGCGTGAAGCTGGCGTAAGAAATCTTGAGCGAGAAGTCGCCGCCGTATGCCGCTATGTGGCAGTATTGGTGGCCAAATCGACCCAAGAAAACGCTGACAAAGCCTTTAAAAAGATCGTCATCGACAAAGAACGCATCGAAAAAGTCTTGGGGCCTGAACGCTATTACAATGAAACCTCCGAACGAACATCGATTCCTGGGATTGCGACAGGTCTCGCCTGGACCGCAGCAGGTGGTGATTTGTTGTTCATTGAAGCAACGCGTATGGGCGGCAAAGGCTCTTTGATCCTCACCGGTAAATTGGGCGATGTCATGAAAGAATCCGCTCAAACGGCGTTATCATGGGTTCGAAGCCGGGCGGCCGATTTATCGCTCGCAACTTCCATCAACGAACATTTCCTCGACAAAACCGATATCCACATCCACTTCCCTGCCGGCGCCATTCCCAAAGATGGCCCCTCAGCTGGTGTCACCATCATAACCGCCTTGGTTTCCCTGCTGACCGGCAGAAGAGCCAAGCCTAATTTGGCTATGACGGGCGAAGTAACTTTGCGCGGCCTGGTTTTGCCAGTGGGCGGCATCAAAGAAAAAATCCTAGCGGCTCACCGAGCTGGGGTAAAACAAGTGATTATGCCGGTGCGCAATCAAAAAGATCTTGAGGACATCCCGAAAAATGTTCGCTCAGAGATTAAATTTGTGTTCGTAAAAAATGTCGATGAAGTGCTGGAAGCCGCATTGGTACCTGATAAGACTAAGAAAAAAGAGTTGAAAATTTCTCCGCAAGAGGAAGCAGCTCAGGCT
>CAYJDW010000038.1:0-25454 GCA_964368985.1 uncultured Myxococcales bacterium
AAGAATGCTCGCTCGCTAAAACTGCCTGACAAAAAAACAAGGTAAAAAAAACTCTGAACATAAATAACCTATTTAAGAATTTTAATTTATTTGATTAAGAATATAATATTTCATGGTTTGTATTGCGCAAGTGATATCATGCATTTTATACAGATTCTTTATCTCGTTGACCTCATCCAGTGGCCGAATTGATGGATAGAATGTATATTTACCTTGCGATTACCAAAGAAACGGTACGCCGCTTTTATATCAGACCCGCTACCGCACGCATCGGGTAATGTTAAGCCTTTGAGCAACCGACGGCTGTTCTGGCTCCATGGGTAAAATGAAAAAAAAGCGGTTTATGTTACTTATCCTCGTCTATATGAACCTACATATATCGGTATTGCAGGTAAAATCTTATCCTATACTCATTATTTAAGGTATTTAATTTTAAAAAATCGACAACCAATTCAATAGCAAGGCTCAATATGAAGAAGTTATTTTTACTATTTTTAATCCTTTCGCTTTCCCTTAATGCTACTCAATCCAGAGAAGACTTAGAAAAAACCACCACCTATGTGCTATTAAATCGTCTTCTTTTCCTTGGGTGTATAGCATCCCTTTCTTATGCTGCTTATACCTATTTTTCGCAGGAGGAGGAGGATAAAGAACCGCTCCTCACCGTGACTAACGCAACAAATACAGCATGTTCAATATTTTTTTCGGCGTGTCTCAGCAAAATTTCACGAAAGCTTCCTCCTCTCACGTCCTTCTTGGGCAATAAAAAAAGTAATGAAAGAATGAGCACGAGAGATGAGTTGGAAGGGTTTGGTCTGTGGGTGCAAGACCAACTAGCTCTTTGCTCTATGAACTATCTGGCCGATAGCCTGGTTCGGCTAGTCCAATTTCCCTCGGCACAAGCGCAAGGAATCAATATGGAACATTGGTGCCAAGAATTTGCCCATGGAAACCTGACTCTCCGCGCGGCCAGTACGGAATTAAGCGTTTCACATGAAACTGCGGTAAACCTCATGTTTGTACCTAAAATAAATCAGTCATTAGCCAATAATGAATATATAGGTGGACTATCAAAAGAAAACTTATTAAAAAATATCATATTTAGCGTTATAAATTGGTCCGAAAAATGCCGTGATTGTGATATTAATCTTTGGTTAGACAGAGCTATGGAAAATGATGAAGCATTAAAGAACACCATGCATACTTTGTGCGAAGCTTTTCATGCACGAAATATATCACTTAGTAATGTGGCAGTGCAAAATTTAAGAGACTTGCCGCAGATGAATGACAATCAGCATTTATTCACTGCAAATGTCTATTTATATCTTAAACTTGATATCTTAAGAATGTTAGTAAGCTCTTTTTTACTCGAAAAAGGCTATGCATTTTCTTTATATTCTGATCTGGATCTCGTTGCTTTTCCGCTCGATAAAGAAATAAAAACGGCACTTCTTAAAGCGCCTTTCCTCCTCGTATCGGGCGAGGATAAGGGCTTCCACTTTGAAAATGGTCTCTTCATTTTCACGCCGGAAGCTAAAGAAATGATAGATACCTGTTTTCTCGCTCCAGCATATAGAATACTGAATTTTCTATCATCTTTTAACCTACCTTTAGAAGTGCAAGAAGCCTACGAGGATGGTATATATATGATTAACTATTTATTGTGTGCCTGCTATAATACAGATAATGAGCGCTTGACCTTCATCCCTCGTTATGCCTTCATAAAAGCGGTGAGGAAATATGAAGAAAGTCCGGCTCTCGATATGCGACCTTTTATTGAAGTGGCAAACAGAAATACCAAAATTTTCCTCAGTGATTTTTTCCATAGGAAAAACCTGACAACCTTGTCTCCAGAGGAAATGATGGCACTAAGCGGCTTTTTACAGAAGATTGACAATCAGCTTCTGTTCTCGATGTGTCCTACCCATGAATTTCCGACCGACATTACCGTCAAGAGAATAGCTTATGAGTGATGGCTATAAAAAGATCAGAGAAGTGCTTCTAACATTGAAGCTTTACATTTCCAATAAATTTTAATCGCTTCTTAGCAACCGTCATTGCTAGGCCATGCAATGACGACGCGTGCAGAATGAGGACGCTTTTGGCGTCTTTTTCCCCGGATTATGCCTCGGCGTTATGACTAAGACCGCGTTTAGGAAAACGGCGGTATTGATTGTTGCGCATTGGCATACGGCGTTTGCGAAAGCGATTTTGGCTGGGGCGCATGCCGACTTTATCTTGTCGATATGCCTTATCAGAGTCTCGAGCCAGAACTTTCCTTGAGCAACCGACGGCTGTTCTGGCTCCAAATTATAGGCCTTGGGTAGATGGGTAAAATGAAATAAAAAGCGGTTTATGTTACTTATCCTCCTTATCTTTAATAGTACCTCATTGACATTTAAAGGCTGTCATAATATCGTAAATATGAAATATATTGGTATGTAGTTTTTATCTAACATTATGAAGAGTATTATGAGCTTTATAAGGGTGCTAAATAATGTCTAAATCACTTTTACGATTAGTTGTCCTAGCTATTTCTTTAAATTTGCCCAACTCTTCCATTGTTGCTCTAAATAATGAAGATGATTGGGTTATTCTTAATGAAGATAATGAAAATAATGACACTGATTGGGTTATTGTTGAAGATAAAGAAGATATTGATAAACTTGTTGGGAAATTTATTATCGCTCCTGAGTGCTCGCGCTATCCTTTCGATGGTGAAGAGGGCCTGAAGAACGACTTAAGAAGCTCTTTAACCGTGGGCCTTGCTGGCCTAATGAAGCATCGCTCGAAGGATTTTCATAAGTTAAGAGAGATATTGCTGGGCTCCCAAGCACCAAAAATATTTTGCGCTTTCTCCGGGGAAAAGGTCATCGATGATTTGACAATGCGCAGCGAGACGAGGGGGGTTTCCCTAGCTGCCGACGCAGCTTCTTACCCCGCTATTGCCTTAAATTTAAGCAATACTGATTCTTCAACTCAAGTACAAGAAACCATCTTTCATGAGCTGATACATTTACTCGGCTATTGCCACTACGATGGAGCTGACATCGCCTATCTCGCGCAAAGTTGCTTCTTTTCTAAAGATGAACAAATAGCCTCTCAGGCAGCTAAACTTCTTAAGGAAGAACATTCTTGGCTCAGTAAAGAATATCAAATAGAATTTTTCCGTATCATGGCAAAACAAAATATTGAGATTGCCCTAAGGACCATTTTGGCGGCTTATCAGCAGATTGAGGGTCCTCTTAAAAACGAGTTATGGGATTCTTTGTTGTCTGAAACAGACTTAGCGCAGGAATTCCCATTTGTTTCGAGCCTTTTGCCAGGTGGAAGTTTAGAGCCCCTTATCGTTGCGGATGGCACCCAAAAACCTTTATTTCTTAATAAAACGCGTGAGATGCTGGGGTATTTGATTAATAAAAACTATTCAGCATTTAAGAAAAATATTGCATCTTATTTAATGCTTAGAGCGAGCGTTTCTAAAATATTAAATCAGCTTGACCGGGATGAACTTGAACTTTTGCAAGATTTCAGTTCTTTTAACGCCGAGGATCTAAGTGAAGCTGAACTCCACAAATGGAGAGCAGGATGCAATGCGACCCCATTTATATATAGAGAAAAAACTCCAAATAACTGTTTCCTCACCCCTGCAAGGATCGATACTGAAGCAGGGATCCTAGAAGACCTTTCTTTGGTGATACAGACTTTCGAAATAGCTCTGGGAAGTGGCTTTGACTCCATGAGGAAAAAAGCTCGTGAAAGCCTCGAAGAAAAATCCTTGAGATTTGGTGAAAAGTATTTGCTCCACCTTTTATCTGGGCACCTGCTTCATACTGGAAGAACTCAAGGACCTTATATGTTCGAGTTTTTTAAAAACTTGTTTACCGACGAAAGTATAATAATGCAAAAAATTGCGGCGAGAGCTTTACGTTATTTGGCCGTACTCGATAAGCATGAAATTTTTGCCCTAGCGCTTGAAAGTGAATCTGAGCAAGTAGTCAGCATTGCTAAAGACTCCATCAAGCGCCGTCGAGATCGCATTTAGTTGGGCCCCATTGTTAGTAATAATTTCAAATACGAAAATATTTACACCGGTCCTTAGCGGTAAATCGCCAAAAATCATGATTTCTGAGCAAATGTGCCACTAAAAATGGGAGGATTACCCATTGCTACAGATCAAACTATTGATTTATTTATCAACAAATGATTTAAGGTCGTCGAAAAGATTGGAGACGATTCATGAAATTATTTTTCATATTGTTTAATTTTTCAGTTTTGCTTAACGCAGCCCATAGCTCTCATATTTCATTCACCCCTTATGCGGAGGGCTTTAAAATAGTTGGAACAAGGATAGAAAATATCTCTCTTCCTTTGGATCCTTACACTCATCTTAGTGAAAACAGGGAGCGTTTAGAAAAATTATTAGTTGATAGAAAAAATTGTGAGAACGACGAAGAAAGAATTAACCAACTTTTAATCGAATATATCAATCATCCTTATGGATTGCTCCAAGAATGTGTGGAGGATTCTTGCCTACTACGCAGGACTGGTGAGCCGGGCTATCGCGACAAGTTCTTTAACAGTATAAAAGATAAATTTTTTCCGGTCCTTCGTTCTATATCAGAAACAATTAACGATGGCATGGGTATTGATCTTAGCTTTTTAGGCTCGGGTGATCTATTAATTGAAGCCCAAATTATTGAAGCTATGCTGAAAGAAAAAATAAAGATTAAGACTGTTTACCTAATCGATAAAAAGTATGATGACCTTACAAGCGCTTTCAAGAAAAGCTCTGCACTTTCTTTCAATATCGCATCCCCATCGTTTTTGTATCCGAATATAAGCCTTGAAGAAGGGCTCGAATTTTTAGCAAAGTCTAATTTAAAGCCGGGCACAGTTATACGTACTTCATACAACGAAATCCATGCAGTAAAAGACTGGCAACAGCGGTTTCAACTTTTACAACTTTTACAGTTTAGAAATTATATAACAAAATATAACCAAGCGCCGGAAGTGGTAATTTTTGATTCTGCAGAAAAGTTTATCGCCGGTAAAACACCAACGCATCTCTTTCTTTCCGTCGACGTTTTGCCCTCAGAAATCTATACGCAGGGTTTAATACCGCTAGTAAATGCCAGCTTATTTACTGGTATATTATGGAACGATGGAGGGCATATAAATGCAGTAGAAAAATTCTATGACGCTAACGGAGAATCCCAGCTTTTAGTAACTCGCTATAATCTCTAATCTATTTCCTAGAGCAGACTAGAATACCAGCTAGTCTGCTTTTTTAACTATGTTAGTTTTCACTTACCAAAGAGCTGAGGCCTAATTTACAAAGATCCCCAGTTCTTCTGAGGGGCTAATTAATTTCTCATAAATTTTATCAATGACATCTTCACTAATACTATCAATATCAGTCATCATTTGATTAATAATAGCAATAACTTTATCTTTATCATTTTTGATAAAAAAGTAATCTTTTATTATCTCTGGAAACTTTTTCCATCCGAAATAATCATTACATGCCGTCGCTATAATATTGCATCCCACCACCACATCTCGTAATGGTC
This sequence comes from uncultured Myxococcales bacterium, assembly GCA_964368985.1. Taxonomy (GTDB): domain Bacteria; phylum Myxococcota; class UBA727; order UBA727; family JABDBI01. Next base: position 5,574 of record CAYJDW010000038.1, read on the forward strand.
CTTCTTCCATACTATATAATATAATCTGAACACGAGGGGCTACTGCAGCAATACTGGTTGCCCAGGTGGCCGTCTCACCAGCAATGGTTTTTATTTTATCGCAGAAATTTTTTGACGAAGGCTGCTCAGAATCGCTTTTTAAACAGCCGCTGCCCATATCAAAAATTCGCTGAAAAGTTCCTTTATTACTATTTCCTCTATAACCAGCCATAGTAATACCCCCAAGAATCCCGCACACGCTTGATAATGGTAAAGCGGCACTGGAATCCATGCCAAACCATATAAACCCTGCGTAGGTGGCTACTTGCGTGGCAGGCACCATGGCGATAGAGCCAACAATAGCAAGCAGTCCACCGGCCCATCCTGAAGCGACCTTTCCTTTTTCATAACACTTAGAATCAGATTTCTGAGAGGGCTGCTGTTCACTCAAAGCACTGCTATTTTCCTCTATCATCTCTAATATTTTTTTTGACTGAATAAGATTAAGTTCATTTTCAGTTTCTACTGACTGATTTTTGACTCGAGATATTACCGTGGAAAGAGCTTTTTTGATTTGTTCACGCTTGCAAGAAGCGCTCGAATGGCAATCTTTAAATACGTGTTGAGTCAGGCTAGAGGAAAAGAAATTTAACAAACTCATAGTACCAAGACTTGCCATTAATGTATTGCTTAAACATGCCGGTACTATAAAAATCCATACATACTCACCAATCATAGGCTCCAGATAATAATTAGTATAATAAACCGCCACTGACGACATTATGCCACCAAGGCTTCCCACTAAAATATAATAGCCTCCCTTAGCAAGTTTCTTCACACAACTTTTTTCATTTGCTTCTAAGGAACGCCAGTGCGAATTGCACTTCTTTTTCAGTTGTTTGATGAAGGAATTTTGCGCTTGATAAGCAATGCAGGCAACAGGAAGTTCAAATAAAGGTCCTAGTACATAACCAAGCTTGTCAATGCCTAAGCTCTCATTTACCAAATCTGCGCCCAGGAAATATAGACTGATCATACCTGTGCCGCTGAATGCTAGAGAAGCTGTTTTTTCAATCTTATCCTGCCAGTTCCACAGTTTATTTGCTTCGAGGCTATAATACTCATTCAGAGTTGCTAACTCTTTAAAGCACTCATTATCTGCAGCATTTATAACTAATATACTTTCTTCATCTGAATGAGATGCATAAAGAGAGGAAAAATTAAAACAAACAAGTAAAACACTTAATAGACGCATATTATTATCCTTATTCCACTAATTATTAAAAACTCGTTCATCACAATAAGCCTGATAATAAAGCGTTCCAGGAATAGCGAATGATTGATAAAATTTGAAAACTTTCGAGTCACGAGCAATGCATAAGGAGCTCGATTCTTCGATGAAGTCTTTGGCGCTCAGCCGAAGAGTAATTCCTTGAAAGAATGCAACTTGTAATCGTGCTAATCGGTCATAAAATAAAGTAAATAATTTAGATTTTTTTTCTTTAAAATCATACAAATCTAAATTATCTTCAATCCAATCCTTAATCGCCGCGTCGCCCTTTTTAATAAGAGTTGCTAACCAGGCAACATCATCGGCAATACCGAATAAAGAATCTACGGCTAGCTGACTAAATAATTCTCGCCCTCCCAAAGCAAAATAAGGGGAAGGGGTTGCGAAATGAGAATTGAGCGCCAAAAGCAGTCTTTTTTCTGCGGTAGATCGAACATCCAACTCTAATTTTAAATTGTAAGGGTCACTCATTCCGCCGCCATGACGTACTACCAAACTATTTATGTAGTTATTAAGCAGCTCTGCCCGATTGAGAAGAACTTCCAAAGATTGTTTGGCTAAAGTTTGAGGAGCGCTTTCCATATTCTGCAACAAAGAATTTTCAAACACCTCGTGCAATAGAGACCTAATGAGAGGCGCACGCATTAAATCTGGCAGCACCAATTCTTCATGGAGGAGACCCACCCGGATTCCTAGTGCAAATCCTGGGTAATCGCGATGCGGTTCGGTGGAGAGATGCAAAGCACCAAGGCTCAGCTCCTTCATCACCTTTGTATTTCCTTCGAGAATATCTTCATGGCTAAGATAATCGATGATGTGAGCAAAATCGTGATCAAACATACAAGGTTGCATAGGGAAAACACGATTACCGACGGTGCTCACAAAACTTTCATAAGGAGCATTTACGGCATCTTCAGGGCTTATTTTAGATGCACGCCATTTAGTGCTCTCCACTGGGGCATCGAGTCCAGGGCGCAAAAACATTTGGCTATTCTGATTAGATATTTCGACCAGAGGAATGCCAATCTCAATGCCTTTTTTATGATAAAAATTCCTATAGTGTCCGAGCCCCGTATAAAAGCCTTCATAAAACTGCTTAAAACTTGGCGGTGGAAGCAGGCGAACCTTCCCATCGTCCCCTTTTTTTACTACCCAACCAAAAATGAGTAAATTGGCTATCTTTTGCTCACCGGCAATCAAACGTTGAAAGAGATAATCTCCTGCATCAAATTTCCATGGCTGCTCATACATCTTTCGGCCTTTAAAAGTAATTTCTTCAGGCGGCGCTCCACTGTAATGATTTTTATAGCGTTTATTATAATCATCCTCCCAAATTGCCCTAAAAAAACCATAGGCTTCCCAGTCAACGCTTAATACTCCCTCGCTGATTAACTCCGTCCAAGATTTGATGGGATTTCCTTCCTGGGGACAATTGCCAAAATCCGGTTTAGGAAAACGAAAGTTTTCCCAAATACACGCATCTTTAAACGAAGCTTCCAATTCTTTTTGCAATAGTCGACCTGTAGGGCTTGCAAAAATTGACACACTTAAGAAAAAAGATAGACCAAAAGTCCACAAGTAATGTTTCACGAACACAAAGAAATGCATAATACCTCTCTCTCATCTCAATAAAAATCTGGCGGTATTATCTTTTAATCAGAGGGGCATTCAATCCTGTATAAAATACGGTATAAAATCGACACGCTATTTCGTCGCCAAATTGGTTGATGCAGTATCTCGCTACGCCTGAATATTTACGGAGCAGAGTTATTGGGAGATTGTCAATTGCTTAACGAATCTAATAAGTATTGCTCTGGGATAGATCGCGAACCACTATTAATTCCTTATTATCAGGCACCCAATCTCTCGGCACAGATTCAAGCTCTATGCCAAAAATTTTTTAACCTTCATAAGCTCTGTTTCTTTTCTTTTTATCGTATTTATGATGATGGAACTTGTATTTTATTGAGTTCCAGTGCTTCTTCGTTAGAATATGTATTTAAACATTCAATTCATGTAACTCCACATATTCCCTCTAACATTATAAAAGAAAAATTTTGGTATATCATTCCAGGCAACACAATATATAAAAAATTTCTAGATGATTTTAGAGAAATGTTTGATTCTAACGTTATATTTGATTATATAGAACGAAATGAAGGGTATTACGAAGTGAGTTATTTTGCTTCCTATTGCGAAGCTGAAATTGCTACTACCCATTTCCTAAATTACAAAGAAGAGTTTGAAAAATTCTCCCATTATTTCAGACATCATTCGGCCTCTCTTATTTCCTGCTATGAAAATAAAAAAATTATTCTTCCTTTAAAAATGCGTTCAAATATCTCAGGACTAAACAGGCCAATAAACCATAAGGAAGGGGTTCTTCTTTCTTCCTCTTTACCTTCCTACCCTGGACTTACAGAAAGAGAATCCGAATGTGTTTATCATCTATCTCTAGGTCATACCGCCAAAGAAACTGCTGAACATTTAGGGCTTAGTTTTAGAACTGTTGAATATTATTTATCTAATATTAAAGACAAAATAAAATGCAATAGAAAATCTGAAATTATTTCTGTTTTATTATCGCTAAAAAACAAATCAAAAAACTGTTAAACTCCTGCCCCGCCAAGAGCGCTCTATGTGCCCTAGGAATAGCCGAGGGCAGATTGCTCAAGAAAGCGTAGTCAAGCTGGGTGACGCACTAAAAATCGAGACTTAACTATCCCTAAATTCAATAAGCTCTTCCTCTAATTGCTTTTTGCTTTCTTCATCAAGGTTTGGAGAATTATGGAGATATTCACATAAGGCCCTGGCCTGTGCAGACAATTTATTCTGGTTTAATAAGGAAATAGTTTGCATTAAGTAGGCAAATTGAGTTTGTAACTCATCTTCTTCACCTGCCGTTCTAATAACTATCCATTTTCCATCTCGGAACTTAAATTCAAGATCATAATCACTAAGATCATTGACATCGTCCCTGGGAGCATCTTCTCGTTTAACTTCTTGCCTGTCATTACTACGATATTCTTGTTTAAAGTGTTTTTGGGAACGTATAGAGGACCCAGCTTGACCTACAGCGCCGCTCCAACAATTAAAGCTAGATTGCCCAACTATGGCTTTTTGCTCAGCCGTTAGTTCATTAATAAGGAATTCGTAAAATGCTTTAGCTTCATCTTTTAGGCCCAAATTTTTCAACGCCGATAAGACTCGAGTAATACGGAGAAAATTATGATTACCATGGGTAATCCATTCTTTTAATCGGTCGTTAGAAATATTCTTTATGACTTTATTTTCAATGAAGCTTAAGCCTAAGAAGTCAAGAAATAAAATAAAAGATTCACGAAGATTGCTCTGTAAATCTAGATTGCTGCCAAATTGATCTATAATTTTTCCCGATAATAATGGTGCTAATGCCATGCCTCGATTAAAAGTCGGAAAAAGCCATTGTATGAAATCATGTCTTTTTTCTAAGAAATGATAATTATATTTCATGCTAAGAATATCGTTCAAATAACGACCGTTATAACCAGGGTATTTATTAGAGTAAAAATCAATAACAGAGGGCAAACCATCATAATACTCTTCTTCTATTGAATTAGGTTCTGGAAGTGAAGACGAAGAGTAAAGTTCCACTCTAGTCTTTAATATCATGTCGGGATCAAAAAATAGTAATTCCAATGAACCTTTTTGCTTGCTGTATAAGATTTTAAAATTAGTATTTATATGCTGCTTAGGTATCGAATTAGTTTCAAGCTTAAGTTTAAAACTGTCTTCCATTAATCGATTAGAGTAGTATTCATTTACTATAGATTTATACCATGCATCTCCAACTTTAAACTCAATTAAAATGCCCTTACTATGTGAAGAAATTTTAATGGTTTTATGTGTATTCTGTACAACACAACCTTCTGTGTTTTTCAATATCTTTTCTAGTTTTTTGTACGATAGTATTTTCTTAATTTTGTACGGCTCAGCCCCTATTGCCGTACTCCATTCAGTAAAAGCAGGTTGACCGATAACATGTTGATAATAATCTTCTAGGTTTATTAAAAAATCATACAGTGCATGAGCTTTTTTTTCGAACCAAAAAATTTGTTTCAGTGACCTTAACATGCAGGTAATCAACGTCGAGTGATTATAGTATTTAGGTTCTATTTCCTGAGTCCAGTGTTTAAAACGCTCATCAAATTTTTTTGTTTTAATGATTTTTTGGTGTTCTTTAAAGTATTCTACCCCTAAAAAATCTAGCATCATTTCAAAAGATTTATTTAAGTTAGTTCTTAGTTCTTTATTTTTAGCAAAATCCTTCACCGTATCATGAGTCATTAAAGGTGCCAGCAAACGGTGAGGAGCCGGCGTAAAGGCTGGAAAAAGCCACTGTATATAGTCACCTACTTCGTATAACCGTTGATAATTACCTTTAAATGCATGAAGATCTTTTAATTGACGACCTTGAAAATCAGCCCTTTTGCCAGAATAAAACTCACTAACAGAGGGCAAACCATCGCCGTAAAGTTCATTGTCGTTTTTTGAATCAAGCTCTTTATGTGGGGGAAGCAAATGCAAGGGATAAAGGGTGACGCGTGTCGTTAAATCCATATGATCTTTTCTGAAACGTAGTTCAAATAATTCACTATCTGCGTCATAATAAATATGAAATGAAGCATCTATTTGATTTAAATATATATTTTTTTCCGCGTCATTATAGAGCCAAATATCAAAAAAATCATTTGATATCGGTTTAAATCGCTTAGATTCATCGTAGTATTTATTACTTATTGGATCGATGATTGTTTCATAATCTAGCTTCCCAGCCTCAAAAGTAAATAAAATATTGCTACTGCCTTCTTTAGCTAAAGAAATTTTAATAGTCCCGAGAGCATTTTGAATCCTGTTGTGCTCAATTTTGCTTAATAATGCAGGCAAGTCATGTGGTTTTACTAGGTTAAAATTATCAGCATGTAAAAACTCGCTTAAAAAAATGAATAACGAAACAAACAATAAATAAAAAAATCTCATAAATCCTCAATAATACTAAATGATATACTTATTATTAGGCTACATAAAAACACATGTAATGTTCTATTCTTTTATTCATACTAGACAAGGGAGGACCCTTGATGGTGGGCCGCTACATTACCAATCTTCATCTGCTCAGGATCTCAATTGGATTTTTATTCCAGGAGGCCCAGGTTTAGGTTCAGAGGCTTTATCAGGGCTCACCACTTTACTTAGCGCAAAAATTCCAGGCACTATTTGGCATTTTGATTTTCCTAATGATGGTTCAAATAAATGAAAATTTGTCGCGCAAAAAAGCGCTTTTGATGACAGTTCCTGGCATTGGTCCCGTAACGGCAGCATCTCTCTTAGGGCTTCTGCCCGAGCTTGGGCAACTCAATCGAAAGCAAGTTGCAAGCCTCTTCAAAAAAAGGCCTTTGTTACTTATACTCGTGGCGGTATTAATCCTGAGGCCTGTTGAGGAGAGCGGCGCTTTATTCGGGCAGTCCAGGAATGAAGAGGGAGAGAGCGAGCGACAAGAATAAGCTCAAAAGAAGGACCACGCGGGAGAGTATGGGTTGTCTGAATCGCAGGGCAAAGAAAACTCGGACCAGAACCAATACTGCCAACCCTAGGCCCAATACCAATGGCTCGACGACCGCGTTAGAAAGAGATTTGTTGACACCCGGCCCCCCCGCTGTGAGACCCCAAAGTGACCAGGGAAGGACAATTAATAAATAATCCGACCAATAGAAACGAAAAGACCATCTACGGTAATACCAGGCTGGAAGAAATGTTATTAATAGAGGCACCGCTTGAAGGCACCAGGTGGTAAAAATCAACATACATATCTCCAAAATAGCTAAGCTAGTTGCCTAAAAGTAATGCACAACCACTTAATCCTTGAGCCACCGATAGCCGTTCTGGGGTGGGCAAAATGAAAAAAAGCCGTTTATGGTTCCTATGCTCCGCCAAAGAAAAATCAAATCCGCTACCATGGCTGTTTTGGACCCAACTCTAGAATTCGAAAACTCATAATCGCCCCCTCTCAAAACTCCATCCATCCTGTTGCAAATTATCTCCTTCATCACTGCTCCTGAACCTAACAACATGGCGACCGAGTTCTATTTAAGGCAGGTGTTATGCGGCTATTCCTATCGTCATTGCGAGCCTAGCGCGGCAGGCGCAGTCCCGCATCTAAGTATTAAACCGCTGTTTTGTGAAATTGATTTCTACTCTGCTTTACTTTTCAGCGCATAAAAATAACCTCGTTTCTGATGAGGCTTATCTTTTTCGCTCCATAATTTATGGGCATTTTCATTTTTTTTAACTAAATATTCATACATAAAAGCTATAATATTTTTATGAGCTGAATAATAGTTACCCATTTTACAGAAGAACAAATCGACATCTTTATAATTAATCTTAGCCAGTTTTTTTAGCGTATATTTTAATAGCTCATTAGCTTAGAAATCATGGTTTTTGGCAAATTACCACGAGGACCGGCGTGCTCTCATATCAACATAGGCAGAATTTGAACAGAGCTCGACTGATAATTCGGACAAGGTGATATTCGATAGGGCCCTAAGTAAAGAAACGCATCAAACTGGTCCTGCATTTTAACGCCGGGACTTACTTTAAACGATTGGACCTCGTTGTTACAAGATTTTGTCAATTTTAGCTCAGGAGGCTCAAACTCCTGAGTCCTTCACGATGGCCCAAGTTTATGTCACCCATTCCAACGGCAGACCTTTACGCTTGCAGCCAGGTACCATCTTCATGTTTGGAAGCTCAACCTTCGATATTAAAGCTGACGATATTGTTGACGGCCGACGACTTCGACTGTCAATTTCATCCATATATGTTATGAACTATTATTTTGCCGTCGAGATAATCAATAGTGGTGAACAAAAATTCACTCAGTACTCGGTAAAGATTCAAGCGAAAGTCAGAAAAGCACAATTCTGGTCTAATGGCCACGGGCTCTCAGCTTTGGGCAAATCTCGACGGGTCGTAATCAAATTTCCGCCCCATCTAGCTTCTAACGCGGTGGATGTCACGTTGGATTTGAAGAATGCAAAAGAGGCGACAGCAAAAGCGCTTTCACTAGAAAATAAAACGGGCACAGCGTTATTCTCGAGTAATGGTGCTCAAGAGCAATTGCATTTTGATTCTGCGGGATGCATCGAGTTTCTGATCACCTATGATGGGGAAGCGAAAAAGGTCATAGGCCAGGAATATGAATTGACGATTCGTATGCGTATTCATTCTACGGTTATCTATGACAAAAAATTGGATATTGTAGTTCGAAGTCATCACTACGAGTCCAGAAATCTCTATAGCACTGCTCGTGCAGAAGCTGGTAAGTGCGACATTGACCTTCTAATGGGCCTCAAATAGTACCAAGCTTTTTCTGCTTGGCCGTATAACACTGCATCGCTATGCAAGCGATGCGGTGTTATTTAGGTGTACCAGTAGGCCAGGATTAGAGAGTGTCCCCCCACGAGCAGAGATGTTTCGTTTGTTGCCAATAGGCAGCATGAGTAATTTTCTTGGTTACTCGGTAATGCTGCACCTGGTGCCTTGGGTAATCGGAGCGCTCGGCAAACCAAAATTTTCGCCGTCGACTCGATAAAAATAGTAGTTCTCGTCGATCTTACTAAACAAACCATTAAACCAACGAAGGACATTTACTTCCCAATGAGCCGGTTCAGTATACGGGATGAGGGCTCCCCCTCGCGATAGAACGTAACGGGTGCGCTCTAGAACCCAAACATTGCGACTGGTGGTCGAGATTAGCGAATAGAAAATACCGCCGCCAGCGAGAGGACCCTCTGATACCAAGAGGCTAGGGTAATCTCCTGGCGCGAGTGGTTCCGCGTTGGTGCCTGTAAGCGGCATCGCTCCATCTTTTTCGTAGCGAAAAGACACCGTCTTCGTAGAATGATCAACGTCGATAGACAAGCGAGCGTCTTGATCCTGACAAATAATTGTTTCACTCGCGGCATTCAAAGCAAACACCATACCGACGAGCATCGTAACGCAAGATATGTTCATAAAGTCTCCCCAAAAATTTATCACGCCGAGCGTAAATTTGGCGATGCCTTCGTCTATTTTCTTGGCGGAGAAATCATCAAAAAATTTATGCCCACAGTTCTATGAGTGAACTTTATTGGGAAATCGTTTTGTATTATATAAATTCTCAACCCACGATGAGTTTTTACGACGACAATGCGGTATTTCTAGCTCGTCGGCTGCTGAGAATCAACCAACCGCACGCGCTAGTCCTAATCGTAACGTCGGCAATATTAAAAATACCGGATAATAGGGATCCGGGGAGGGGTCACTTAGCGTGTCGGTGATAGCTACAACAAAGACATAATATATAGCAAGTAGAGCAAGCCGCGGCACCAAAGAGCGCCCCTCCTAAACCCAATAAGCCTACACCTGTGTAGACCATGGCCGGAATAAAGTCTGGCTTGCTGCCTGTCGCAGCGAACATTATGCCACCGAGCCGGGCCCTCATGATTCGGATCGAAATTTTTTTGGCAGACATCAATTTTTAAAAAAAGCGATACCAGTGTTGAATGGGTCAAAGTGGCGCTCGGTCCTTGCGGTAATTCGCTAAAAATCATGATTTCTAAGCTAGTGAGCTATTATAACGACTTCTGTGGGGCCGGGACGGCACAGAGGCCGTCCCCTACAAACGGGAACAACGGGGAATGCAAACGCAATCGTCCCTGCGATATTGCAGAATATATTGTTCCATAAAGGACCTTTTTCTGAAAGAATATACAGAGCAAATAAGTCTAATGGATAATGAGAAAATTCGAAGTATGTTTGCTTCTATTGGTCGTCAATTGGCTAACTTAGACAAGCTGTATTATGAAAGCGAGACTCATAAAGGGAAGGTCCTCGCACATCGCGATATGCATTGCTGCTGCCTATACCCCGAATAATGCTGGATTTCTCATAGATATCGCCGGGCGTCGCCATGTTGAGGAGCCAGAAAAAGCAATTGGAAAAAGCAATGACCAACACGAAAAAAGAATGCTCGGGCAAGTTGCTGCTAACAGAATAAATAAAGGATTCTTGGCTCACAAGAGCATGATGATTGCCTATATCGACGCTATTATGCCGGAAAAACAAAACGATATAAAGGCCGCATATAATAGCTACTACGTAGCTTTTACACAATACCCTGGAAGCCCCGGCAATGAGCTTAATAAAAAACTGAAGGACTTAGGCCTGCCGGAGATTGATTTTAATAGCTACCTGTTGCCATAGGATTCTGGAGTTCCAGTTTCTGTGAATTGACATGACCACTTGGAAAATCAGGAGCACAATCCTTCCCGGTAATATCTATTTAATTTTCACTAAAAATGGGAGGATTACCGTGGTACCCCAGGCCTTCGTGAAGAGCACAGAAGCTGTGTTGAAAAAAGGCGGTATCGACGAGAAGGACGTGTGGTAAGAACCAATGTTATTCAAAAACACGCTGGGAGATGCCAACGTTTCTGATTGCATCGTCGATATCATCAACCGTATCCGTTTCCCAGGCGCCACCAAGGGCTTAGTGCCGGTTCGTAAGACCTTTGTATTTGAGAGTGGCTGAGTTTAGCAAAGATGTCTTTTGAAAGGACCGCGGGCGACCTGCGGTTTTTTTATGCCCATAAATAAAAACTTTCCACGATCACCACTGAAAGTTTAACTTTTGGTGGCTATTTTGGCAGCCGCGATAAAAGGAGGCGATATCCCCCATAAGATTCCTCTTTTAAAAAACGAGCCACTCTGGATGTGGTGGTGAGGCTCGTTCCCGTGCGCTGATGAATTTCCCTGTAGGAAAGGTTTCGCTGGTTTAAGAGCTGACAAACTTTCCATCGTTCTTTGAGTGACGATAGTTCCTGAGGAGTGCAAAGATCTTTAAGGAAAGCTTCGCACTCGTCTTTATTTTTGAGCAGCATAATTGCGTCAAATAAATCCACTAAATCACCATCATGACTATCGCCCATGTTGTCCTCTTTTCTTAGCATTCTATCGGGCTAGCATACTGATACGAGGCATGGCGCAAGTCAATCGGGTGGAACAGCCAATAAATGGCTTTAGGGCTATATTATCTGCGTATGTACTTTAATCCTATGTCCTCGATATCGATGGTCTCAATAGCGTAGGGACTTGTCTCTTTTTGCCCCTCTAGTGCGGCTCGAGCCATCAATTTTATTGTCTTGCCATCAGCCATCAAGGACATGTGCCAGGGCGTACGGCTAGAACCATAAATGAGATTAATACCTATTTTTGTTTCATCTGCGCGAATTGAGAGACGAATATGATCCTTAAATCTCCTCGCCAGAATTTCCCGCAATATTGCGCTGCCTCGTTCTCGCTCATCGGCGAGCAGTCTCGCTATTTCAAGTTGACGATCTTTAATAGTGTTTTTTGGGAGACTTTTTAGATGTCTCGTGCTCTTGCCTTCTTTTTGAAGTTTCTTGAATTCCTCATCTCTTTTTACTGTTAGAATTTTTATTTCCTCTTCTAGCATCGAGGAAATTTTTTTGTCTATCTCCTCGGTTTTTAAGTCATTTGCATAGAATTGGACTATTTTAAGTGGCGGTGACACCTTATTTGTATAAAGACTATAAGCGACTTCATATTCTTCAGATACTTCTTCAGATAAATCTATAGTAGGCAATTTCAAGTTAGGAAATTTTTTTATCAATTTCATCAAAGTTGCTTCGTATTTATCAATACACTCTCGCGGATAGGGATTAATATTTAATTTATCAAAAGCAATTAGACCCATTTTTTCTATGTAAGGCTCTCTATTGTATATGGTTATTTCACATCCTGGTTCATATATATTAGCTATTTGTTCGGCTATCTGTTGCAAGGTTAGGAGACCAAGAAAATCACCCAAATCAAAATTGTCGGTTATGACTTTGGTGTCCGTATTTTTTGATTTGCAGGGAAATCCAAGGATCAATAATTTCATAGTCTCCCCGCTTTCAATGATGGCATTAATTTGGCTACGGTAACGCTCAAATGATTCTGGGCTGAATTTGTTATTATCGCCCAGTTGCAGTAAATAGTCGATAACTTGAGCAGTGATGTCATTTTTTGGTTCTCCAATTTTGGGAAGAGACTCGGCATATCGACTAATAATCGGTGAATTATTGGTTGATAATAATTCTTCTAGGCCAAAACTTATGGTTGAGAACAATGTTAGAGAAAATAAAGCAGCGAAAATTATCTTTTTATAAGACATATTAGTATTCCTTTTATGTTTAAGTTTGAGGTTTTTAGTTAAGTCTCTCTAAGCCGCCAGAAATGGCAGATAGTAGAAACGAAAAGGGTGCAGAACGTGGAGAAGTTTTAATGTTCTCGCATATAGGCGCAGGCTTGGCCGTTCACCATTTGCGATGCTTCTTCATAGCGGTTGGGATCAACATCCTTCTTAAACCTGAAGGTCCAAGCCCCCGACTTATCTTCGACCAAAACGCCGTGATAAGGCATGATTAAAGAGTTTGGTGACAAACGAATGCCAAATTTCTTTCCCACATCTTGGGAATAGTGAACGCTAAGGCGAACATAAGTCGATGGGTCATAATTGGATTCGATGAAGGCACGCATACGTAATTCTCTTGCAATGAGCAGCTTTATTACATTTTCAAGGCCATTATTGCCCGCAAGAAAGGCGCGACCATGTGCCGAATCAAATTCAAGTTTGAATCTATCTAACAGGGTTAAATAACTCTCTTTAGTTTTAGGGTCGGTCTCAATGAGCTTCATTGCTTCTTCATTGGTGGGTGAATAATTATCAATGCGATTACGAATATCTTGTGAATTTAGGGCGCCAATTTTTTTGGCAATCTCTGACGAATCTATTAGGTTTATTTCCGGCATATCTTTCGCGAGCGATCTGAGACCCTCTTCATATGCTTTGACATCAGAATCTAAGACGCCACGATAGTCGGCAAAGGGGGCGCCATCGCAAAAAATGGCCAGTTCTACGCCATAGGGATAAATCGCTTTCAATTCTTTAATCATGCCATAAAGGTACAAAAGACTTCGACGTTCAGCGAGGTCCACGCTAGGCCCCAAGACTTTTTTCTCACTGTTTGACGATTTGAAGGGAAAGCTCACAAGAAAAAGGCGAAGCTTTTGCCGGGCTTTAATGAAAGTTTCAATTTTTTGGGCCAGAACATCGTATCCGACCACTTTTTCCTGAAGTGAGCTATTCCTAAGACCTATGCTTTCTTTATCGATGTCTGTTTGAACGCGGTAACGGTTTAAAACACTAATGACCTTTAATGATGTATCCATTGACTGAGGAGCCACTAGACGCCAGGAAGAACAGGCAGAGAGGGCCGTTACTATCCCGAATAACCATACAAATAACTTTTTCATAAACTATCTCCAATATCTATTTGATCAAAAGTGAAAGAGGCTTCACCATCTAGCTCCAAAACTTTCTGCCTCTAAGTCTGGTTTTCACTATCGGGGCATGGCCTATATGATGAAGGGGCAAGCGAAAGATTCCTTGTTATCGTGAAAAAACTATCGCTCTTGATGGAGCCTATGGCAAAACACACAATCTTGAGCAACGCATTAGTGTTGCTGAAAAAATGGTTGAGCCGACGAGGATTGAGAACCATTAAAAAAGCTTTTAATTTATCCGCTTTAGTATTTCATCTGCTAGTTCTTCGGCGGTATGTATTGTTGAGTTAATAAGGGTATCAAATGGCGTTTTTGAATAAATTAACTGACCAGCTACTTCTACAATAAAGTAGCCATCGACATTCGAATATTTTTCTTTGAAATCATTTTCAAGATATGCATGCCTATCAGGAGAAAGTGGACAGCCAGCTCTTTCCTGGAAACGCTTTAAACTTAGCAAGCTTGCAATTTCAATAAATTCAATAGAATTGCCGGCTGAACGAACTATTTTAAGCGCTGCTCGATGCCATTAACGTGCTCGCTTTTATTGGAAGCATCAACTTTGATTAAGAAATAATCCTTGAGGGCTTCGCCTACCGCCGGGTCTCTAAAAGTAGCGTTTGAAAGCTGGCGGCATGCCACACACCAGTCGGCATAAAAATCAATCCTGACTCGAAGAAAACCCATTGCGATTTTATTTTTTTTGAATATTTCTTTGAATCCAGCCGTTCGCTAATAATGCTTTTCCGTGAGGACAAAATGAAAAATTTTAATGTTTTTTTGCTGGTTGTCTTTATAAGCAATATTTGCTGTGCTACCCGCCAGCCAACCTCTATAGCGCCCGAGTGGAAAAGAGCTATACAAGTTTTAAACCATATGTTGGTCAATATTAATGAAGTGCCGATGATCATAAATTTTCAGGATGGTCTTTACGAGGGCGCAAAATTTCAAGGCAATATTCGTCCGAGTGATTTCAATCTACCAGGCTGTAAATTAAACCAGTCAAATAGCCCGTTCATAAGTAATATTAATTCCGACTATTCTTTAGTTATTAAAAAATACAATATTAGGCGAAACAAAAAATCACTACAAAATACTATCTCTTATAAAATGTGGATTGCTACTGTCATGCATCTTGGCTCCCCCATCACTGATCTGTCCTGGACCGAGCGCGGGCTCCCCCCTGCACCAAGAGAATATTCGCTCCCTGTTCCCCCCCCTCTTCCAACAGTCATAAGCTTTGGTGAACTGGGAATCTCGCATGAGCTGGGAGAGTTTTTAAGGACCTTCGACCTTAAAGCCGAGCTTGGCTTATAAAAATGGAGGAAAATAAATATGAGTCCATTGCCGAGGTGCCCTAGCGACTCAGCTGTTAAAACATCTAGTTGTGGTAATTTGCCAAAAATCATGATTTCTGAGCTAATGTGCCATAATAATGAGTAAGCGCATGTTTTATTTTCCATTCAATGGTGACTAAATCAAAAGCATTTTCATTAAAACATAAAAAAATGATAGAAATAAAAAAATATATTTGATCATAATATTACGGTACAAACCGCATTGCCGCTGCTCTGTCTTTATTTAATATGGCGAAAAATACAGTGTGTTGACAAGAGTTTTATAGCAATTTATCGTTTGAAATATAAACACTTATTTTTGGGTAAAAAATGATTACTGCTGTAGATTATGATGTATCTAATCATTCTTCGTGTCCTTATGTTATATATTCACCTTATGTAAATGACATAAGTGCAAGTGAATTTCCTAATAATTTTTTATTTGAGGAAAGTTCCCGCCCTTTTCATATCACTATTCCTTTTGAAAATGCTCCTCAAAGTTACTTTGAGCAAGCTACTTCCGTTAAGTTTGAAAATCCTATTACGAATAAAACAGAAGTAATTGATGAAGAAATGTTTTCTACTTTCAGAAAATATAAATTTAATGAGGATTCATTTTTAGAGCTCGCTAAACAAGATTTGTCTCTCAAACAAGCATTCCGGTGTATAAAAGAGATAGAGCAAAATTTTATATTGACTGAAAAAACCACCCCTTCTCAAATAGTTCAACTTATTAGCTGTACCTGTTCCAGCGCATACAAAAGGTGGTGGGAAATTACCTATGAGAATATTATTTCATGGATTAGCCCAGCTTCGTTGCCTTCAAGAATTATGAATGATGTTAAAAATATTGATTTTTTTGAAATTTACGAGCGCTATTTAAATACAGATAAAGATAATCGCGAATTTATTAGCGGCGAAAAAAGAGTATTTACATTAGACGACCACCCTGGTTTAATATTTAAAATAATATCTCATTACTTGACTACTGATATTGAATATTTTTTCCTTTCTGAGCATTTGCGAAAAAGTAAAAGAGCGATGAATATTATTAATAAATATAATCTTAATCTTCTCAAAGTTCCTGAGTCAATTCATGTTCATTTGGGGCGAGAAAAAAAACCTCTAATAATACAAGAAAAAATCTCAACAGAGCCCGGCGCCCATCTGCAAGATTTGTTTACCAAATATGGAGACAAATTGAATCTCGCTATTAGACAGCTAGTTACTTTTATATTGAAAAATAATGGTTTTATTTCTGATTTTCATGCGGCAAATCTATTAATTGTTGCCCCCCAAAACGAGCAAGGTAACCATCAAATTGCCCTTATCGACTTAGATGGTCTTGGTGATACATTGGGTTTTGGTCGATCTACGGCTGGCAGCAGCTTATTTGGAAAAATCCCTAATTTGGTCTATCCCAATACCTTTGGCTTGCTTCCATTACTTACCGTTGAACAAATTGATGTAATGACAGATCAAATAGTGAAGATTTTAGGCAAAAGGGAAGCTCATGCTTTTTTTGAAAAGTATGAGTTTGAAAAATTACGAAAGGCCCGCATTCAAAAAATCGCCTATGAAAAGGCTCGCGATCAGTACATTAAAGAAAAAGGCTCCACCCCGCTCCAAGAATTTCCCACTCTTACTTTGCACGATATCGGTATATATGAAAACGATTATTCCGATGAGATATACAATGACTTAGCTAAAACATTGCAAGGTATGACAGAACAGATAAACGAAACATTAAAATTGCGCGCCGAAAAGCCCCTCAAAGAGCCCTGGGCCAATAGGGTATGTCATATCCAAGAACCCTATTCTAGATTAATACTAGAAAAACTAAAAGAAAGTGGAGTTATCTTTGAATTCTCCAGCGGTCAAGATGGTTTTTATATCCAGCTGTAGAGTATTAGATAAGGTGAACTGACTGGTCGTTTTTGCCCTAAAGCTAAAGCACGTGTCTTTCGGCAAAAACAAACCCAATTTGTCTATATTTCTGCAGCGCAAATTGGGTTTTAGGCTCAACTTGCCCATTGGTCCAAGAATCATCCCAAAAAATCGCGTTTAGCCTAAGTAGCTATTAATATTTTGCCATCCTTGAATGAATAGCCACCACCACTTGCTCTTGTGCAAGGCCGCATAGGCGACTAAGGCTTTGCGTTAAATGTCTGATTTTAATGCGTTTGCCCTGGGCTTTATCGATAAGATTCTATTAATTCTTTTACTTTCTCAGGTTCTTTTGTTAACTTTTTGCTGATAATCCTCAAAGCTCTTTGATGCTGTTCTTTTATTGTGTTTAACAATTCTTCTTTAAGTTTTTTATGATTAAAAATTTCTACAGCGCTTGATATATTCTTGTTAATGCAGAAGTCAAAGAAGTTTTTATCAGTTAGTACAGAAAGAAAATTCCTATTTGCATTGTTTAGAATACTGTTTTCATATACTTCTTCATTGCTAAGCCAGTATTTTATGTCTTTAAAAATATTACTTGCAAAATCATCAGTAACTACTGAATTTTGATAATTTTCTAGTATAATTTTTACCATATTTTTTAACTCTGTATCAGAGTACTCAAGTAATTTTTTAAGCTCTTGGCGCCTAAGAAGGACTACTAGAGGAGCCAGTGTCTCATTATATTCATTAACTCTGACAGATTCATTAACCTTAATTTCCCATAAATAAGGAGCGATTTGTGTTGCCCATAGCTTTTCAAAATCATCTTTATTGCCAGATTTTCGCAAATCATAATAATGCGTTATGCCTTTAGATAGTAAAACTTTGTATATATTTCGCTCTTGGTTTTTATGGATATAGCTTCCCAATCCTTCAAATCTATAAGCTATTTTAGTGTATTTTTCATAACGCCATTCATTAAGATCTGGGTCAATATTTTTTCCGTTGGAATTTATGAAATCTATAAATTGTTCTGAAAAGAGCTGTAAATAATAATTTTCAGGAAAAAAATGTCCATGTAAGTCTGCCTCCTTTTTCTCGTCGACGCTAGAGCCATGATCATCAATAAAAAGCTTTATTAGGTGTTCTTTTTTGGCTAATTTAGCTAATCTATAAAATTCCAGTGATGCTTTAACGTTTACTCTATTATCGTCCAGTGAATGATGTATAAAAACAGGTTCTTGAATTTTCTTAATTTTATTTCTATCGGCTATTTTTAAATATGATTTTAAAAACTTATCATCATAGCCATTTTGCCCGTATAATGATCCAGCGTGACTAATATACCCAGCAAAAGTTCCTGGATAATTAATAGCATGGTAAACACTCATCATACCACCAAAGCTTAATCCCATTAAAAATATGGGTTTATCTTTTAATGTCTCGAGTTTTTTATGAATTATTGCGGGATTTTGTTTAAGAGTGGCGCAGAAATAATCAATCGCATTATGAATTACTATGAATAAAGATTCTTCTAAATGTTTTTGATGAGTTTCATTTTTTAATAGATCAGGAAGATTAAGTTTTATTAATACGGTCCCATTATTTAAGAGTAATTTTTCATCATTAGTTAAATGATTTACGGGTTTGATAAGACTGGTATTAATATCTATTTTTTGCCTGCCGCCATATATGTTAACCACAATATTTTTTATTTCTATTTTTGGCATAAAAATAACGTAACCGATTGGATTAAGATTATCTTTGATGGCTTTGCCTTTAATGAATTCTTTATGTTTTATTTTAGAATAACCGTCGTTATTATAAATCACATCAAATAAAACAGGTGGTGGCGAAAAAATGTCGGATTTTTTAAAGAGGTCTGATTTTACAACTTTTTGAAAGCTATGTTGTGACCCTATTAAATAAGAAAGCTTTAAATAGGCTTGTTGAATCAGTATTATTTCTTCTTCTGTGGGAGATTTATATGTGTTTAATGCCTGTAAAGATTCTTGTAGAAAATTATAATTATGTGGATTTTCTGCAAAATCTTTATATGATAAATTTATTAAACTTACGAGATCTTTCTGCTCCATATTCATAGAAAAGCTACAAAAAGCATAAGCGGTTAAAAATAATGTAAAAATTAATTTATTCATAAAAACTCCTAACGGTTTCGGCTATAAATTGTATGGCACTGCTCAAAAAGTTTTCTTAACTAGAAAAATCCAGCGTTGTTAGGGCTTGAAGAACAACTCGGTCCCAGTTTTGATCGTCACAATCTAGCACGACATTCGCCGCTGGATAAGACAAATCCACACCAACCCACTTACTCGATGAAATTTCGTTATTATCGCTGCATATGATTTTGCATTCTGCACTTGCATCCGACAGCTCTTGGAAGTAAAGCTCATCATTAACATTTCCAGCCATCGAGGAAAAACCATAAGAAAATACCAAATATAAGGAAAATGTTGATCGAATAAATAACCTATTTATTAAAAATATATAACCATCTTATATCTCGGTTAATTATTTATTCAATGCGGGTTTTTATGCTGAAATTTAACGCATTTACAACTACAGGCCCGGATAAACAGGAGATATTTAGCTGTATAGAAAGTTTTTATAATAAGGAAATAATACATTAATCTATTGACTATAAAACGCCATGTGAAATGGAGTGTGCATAACTGGAAAATTTAGAATCGCTGTGTCCGCTAAGTTGGGCAAGATCACATGCCCTTTAATGGTGCTTGCGGACGCTGCTTAATGGTACTAGTACAATTATATTATTAATTGCTGGTCATAAAATAATAAATATACTTATGAATTTTCAATATTTATATGCCTTGTTTTTGCGATTAATCTTAAAAAATATTTTAATCATGGATAGGGATTTATTTGCCAGGTATTAATAAGTGTATTTAAATGCTAATTAATAGAATG
>CAYJDW010000039.1:0-19457 GCA_964368985.1 uncultured Myxococcales bacterium
CCTTCAATGTTTCCAGCTTCCAGAAAGCTAAAATATTGTTCTGCCACCGCTTTATTGTCTGCCTCTGAATTGGCGAAAAGTGAAAACGATGCACCAAGCAAAATTGATAGGATAAGGTGTTTCATGTTATCTCCTTGTGTTCTTTGTAAAGCTAGCAATAATCGTGCTGCAAAGGATCAGCCCGCGATTTGATTCGCGGGTAGTATAGCAAGCTTATTCCGCGCCTAAATCGGTTGCCACCACAGAATAATTATTTATTAATCGGCGACCCACCCGTCGAGGAGTTTCAGTGACATTAAGCTCGAGCGTACCTCGCCAAAAATCGCCCGCTGGATAATGGGCAACGATATGAAAAACCGTTGCATTCTCTTCCATGCGGCCTGTCACTATACCAATATTTTTCATCCGATCCCGTGAAGGCTCGGCAAGCATGCCAGATACTTGCAACATGATCTCAGCCATTTTTCTGGCGTCAGTCACAGTGCTTTCTTCTTCAGAAAATCCTTGATTTGGTTCGGTGCCCATTTGATCCCGTACATGGCCCAGGTCGCGATGCTCCACGGAATAATAGAGTTCCATTTTTCGCCCTACACGGCGCGAGTGCTCAACAATGCTCAGCTCCATCGTTCCTGCCCACATATCTCCGTCTGAATAATGGCTTTGCAATATATAATGCATTTCATCCGAAACGAGGCCCGCGTTAAAACTAATGAGGGTCTGCATTTTATTGAGAACATTTTGAGGAAGTTGCGTGGCAACTTGGGTCATCATTGCAACGGTCTTTGCGACATCGGTGCATGGTCCCCATTCACCTGGCGCTAAATTGCTATCTTGCACAGCTAATAAATGGTTCGCATTTAAACATAGCGAAAGCAGTAAAAAATGAAGGCATTTTTTTAACATAGAAATCCCCGATTGCGGTTGTTAATTGAAATATCGAATCGGAGATCTTAAGTGGTGCTTATTTTTTATGGGAAAGCCCTGCAAGATTTACGCTAGGGAATGAGCCTGGTCATGTTTATGCCATTGATTTGAAGCATATAAGATATTTTTCAAAAACGTATTTAAGGCAGCTAATGTAGGTGCCGATTGTTATCAGCAGTTGCCAGATTTAGCGAGAAAAACCGGATTTCAAAACATTATTCATAGAATCGAAGATAGAAGGCTTAAGCCCGAGCAGCTAAAACAAATTTTCGTAAATCACCAGACTACCTACCACAAAGCCATCGCTAAGAGGCTTTTGACACAAGGTACCCTCGCCGGTTGGCTGCATATAGTTTCGCTTGCACCAGAAGACGCAGAAATGTACTTAAATGGGCTGCATTGTATGACGGCAACTAAAAAATAAACCGTGCTTTTTACTCCTATTTTTCAGAGCACAAAATTAAGCCTCATTCGCTAGAACAGCCAAACCTATCCGGAGCTAACACAATGTTCAAAGCGAGCCTTCCTTTCCTCTCTCTCATCTTTTCTTTGTTCATTCACGCCGATGCATGGCAGGATTTTCCCGTGCAAATTGTTTGCAAGGAACACGCGGAAGATCTCGAACCCATTTTAAAACTTGCCCTCCGCCCTTCAACCAATGAATCGAAGTTCTATTATAAAAGCCCTCAAATGCCTCAGGCTATCACCATAATTGCGGGAGATGTCGGAGGGCCTTCCTCATATTCCTCAGTGCAGATTGAAAGTTCTCGCGGCGATAATATGAGCAGCAATCAAATCTTAAGGCTCTCTGGTCATGAATCCCATGTTACACGCGTTTTAACTTTTAAGGACTTTCAACTTGAACTGATGAAGATGCTTGATGGCAGCTTTGTTGCCAAACAATTATCCTATGCTGTTGGAAAAGATACATCTCCCGATAGCCAAATTATCGGAAACATTCAGTTTACCAATCTCAGATGCTCAGTTGTGGGTATTTAATTATTTGGTTTAGGCATGAAGCACGAGAGAATTTTTTGTGCTTCATGCTTGAGTTATGGAATGTGCATTTCAAGCATCACAATAATTTTTCAGCACCATCATATGCGGCATAATTTTGTCTTTTTTTTCGCTATTTTTAGTAATAGCTAACACTTTGCTTTCAATAGTTGTGAACAAATATTCACAATCTCTTAGTGAGTAGACATATTTTATTCGCAGAATAAAATTTTGCACTTCAGCGCTAATGAGAGGACTGTCAAAATTTAAGTCTGAAAAATTCTTCTTTATATTCACTAAAAACAGGGCCAGCGTTTGCGCTAGCTCATTAATATCTTCCAATTCACCAGTCACCCTCATGATTTCAATTGTATTTCGATAACTACGAAGAAGCAACAAAAAATCAGTCACCACAATTCTCGATATCTGGGCATTCAACGAATACTCGCGACTTGTGCAATGCCATTGGCGTTCTAAATCCTCAGCATCGAGTGCTGTGCTCTTTTCAAACTCTCTAAAATTAAAGGCTCTACGTCTTAAATAGGAAACGACAGGGGTGAGAATGGGAGCACTCAGAGCAAGGCCCAAGATAGTTTGAAAAGTATATAAAGTTGTGGTTATGGCTGGATAGGGAATTTGTGCTACTCCCCAGGCATAAAGAATATTTAATCCTATATATGAGGTAAGCAAAGTAAACGATGTACCTGAGCGGATAGAAAATTGTTTAAGCTCCTGCCATACAATAGTTTTGAGCTCTTCTTTGCTTATGGAGCGATGAGTATTAAAGTGTTCTTCTAATTTTTGTTTTACCTGAGTGGTGAATATTTTATAGACCAACATTTCGTGTGAAGATAAATTGTCAGTAATTAATTCATCTTTTAAAAACTGATTTTCAATGTCATTTAATTCAGCTTTAAGGAGAACTTCTACACCTTGTTCATCTTTGGTTCCATAAAGAGAAATATTAAGCATGAAAAAACAACAAAATAATAGGAAAAAATTATTCATATTGTTATCCATGCTTATCGGTTCTCGATTTAAAGGATGAGCTCTTGGGTGACATTTTCCTTAATTTAATGGGTTAACGAAACGCTCACAAGGCGTCTAGAGAGTCTTTCACAGAAAATGGATTCTTCGTCGCTGCGCGAATGCTCGCTTGCTTTTGCCCCAGCATTACTGGGGCGAGAGATGCTTTAATCCTGAAAACCTGTGCATTGCAAAGAAAGGCCCCACTTAATGGATTTACCCGATTGGTGAGAAATAGTAGCTTCTTTGGTATTAAGATTTAGGTCAAAACCAAAGTAATAGGCCACATTGATTTGTTTTTCTTCAATCGTTAATTGCCCAGCTTTTTTAGCATTCATCATTTCTTGATGGGTGAGCGAAAAGCTCCCTTTAGCCACGCTTCCTGCTTCGCCCCAATTTCCAAGGCTATTTTCTCCAATATAGGCATAGGAAAATTCATAGCTGGTATCAGGTTCCATACCGGGCTCAAGATGATGCCAAAATTTAGTAATTTCAACATTCGCTCTGCTGCCATTTGGATGAGTGCCCGAGCACAACATGACCGGCGTTTCATTGCTTAACATCGTGCTTGCCCCAAGACTTAGGCTTAATAAAATGGAACTCAGATATACTAAAAGCTTTTTCATAAACTCCCCCTTATTTTCTTAATACTAAGGGGACCGATGATTTGGCTTTTGTGAAGATCTCTACCAGGATCTCTTTAAAGCACGAATGTCGGTTAAACGATATAACAGGTAATCATTACCATTTAAGGTGTGATTATCGTGGGCTTATTTTTAGTGTCAATAATCTATAAATAAGCAATATAATCTATATCGGAGGCAGTATGAAAAAATATGGTTTAACTATCGGTATTTTAGGGCTATCACTGGCAGCGAATGCCGTGCTTGTAAAAGAATTTAAAGACAAAATTAAAGAGCCATCGGGTTTGGTTGCGAAGGATGGTCGTCTTTATACGGTATCCGATCAAGGTGGCATTTATTCGATGAATACTGACGGTTCCGATATTAAGGAGCACTTGAGTAAGAACCAGACGGGCGAGGCGGATAACGAAGCGATTACGCATCATCAGGGCATGTTCTATGTCATGCGCGAAAAAGATCGAGAAATTAAAAAATACGACGATAATTTTAATGAAAAAGGCACCATAAAGGTTGGGGCGATAGCTGATTCCTTAGGTCTTCCAAGCAATTCAGGTTTTGAGAGTTTAGTGAGCTGTGAGGGAAAGCTCTATGTCGCTACTGAAAAAAATGCAGAAGGTGGAAGCCATCGAGGCCATCAAATGCTCGTTGAGATTGATAATAATGGCAAAGAAAAGGCCGCTTATAGTTTGAAAGGTTTAGATCTGAAAGATATTTCGGACATAACATGCGATGGCGGCGATTTCTGGGTTGTGAGCCATGAATCAGCCAAAATTGTGGGATTTAAAAAGGTAGGAAATAATATAAAACCTGATTTTAGCGCCAAGATTGACAATAATCCTCAACAAGCAGAAGGAGTCGCTGTAATAGGGAATTCTATTTATATAGTTTCTGATAAAGATGGTTTATTGATAAAGATGAATAAACCAAAATTATAATATAATTATTGCCTAAGCTTGAAATCTATTACGCCTTCAAGCTATTTAACCCTTCATTACTTATCCCGCCTATCGCGTGTTATTTGCGTTTGTATTTTTTAAAATACGCATCTCGAGCCAGCGACTGATTCCAATGAAACCACCAGTTTTGCGTATACAAATTAGCAAGCTCTGGGTTGTCACGAATTATAAGAACATTTTCGGCGTTTTTAGTTTCAGCGGCTTTTGTAAAGTTAAATGACCCAGTGATAAGAGTGTCGTTGTCGATGATCATAACTTTGTTGTGAAAAATTGCGTGTTTGACGTCGATTCTAAGCTCAAAACCTTGATTTGCGAAAAAGTTGCTTGAGGAATAGCGTTGGTTGATTTGCGATTTATCAAGAATTATTTTGACCATCACATTACGTTTTTTGGCCTCAAGGAGCGCCTGAGCGATACTTTGCGAGGTAAAGCTGTAGGCCGAAACTAGTATGGATTTTTCTGCTTTGGCTATTGCTCGGTTGATTGCTGTTGTAGCACCAGCATTTGGGCTGAAAGCCACTTCTATGCTGCCCATCGATCGAATAATGCTTGGGTCCGGCGATACATCGGCTGAGAGCAGGTGCCTTAGTTCGGCCACCAAATTATCTTTGGCAAATACGGCTAGAGTTATTAAAACTAAAAAATTTATGGTGAGAAGTAATACGCGCATTTTGTTGCTAGGTTTCCGCCGTGCCAAAATTTTTCCTCGTGCTTGCAGCCCGTGGTGGATTCATAAACAGCTCTTATCTTGTTGGCAACTGCTTTATTTTAATAATGCTCGAGTATTGCTTAAAGCCATTCTATTAAATGAAAAAAACAGGTAATAATTATAATTTAAAAGCTGAAATACCCAAGAAATATTAAGTTCAATTGCAATGAATAATTCCTGGCAAATGAGGCTTTTTATGGTTTTTAAATGGCAAAATGAACGAAAACAATGCGTTACAAGAATAGCGAAAATTGTCTGCTTTGCATCTTTTTTCCTGCTTGCCAACGCAGCTCATAGCGCAGCAGCGCCGGGGTCTTATGAAAGTCCAGGTCCTTTTCCTCAAAATAGCAACAGAAAGGAGCAACTTGATTATTTGCTAAAGATTGCGAATCACTATTACAAAGAGCCCTATCACGATATAAAAAATACGAAGACGAGCGATAATGCAAAAATTGCCGGCCGTTTAATTTTTCGCGCCAATCACGGCCTTGCCCACGGCGTGCGCCAGGCAGCCCTAGCCCTCGATTTTATTGAGATGGTGAAGCAATTTGGCGATGTTAATAATAGTTTTTACCAAGAAGTGATGAAAGCGCTCGCTCAGGACCAATGGTTCCTTGATAAAACGGGCTTTCTCATGATGCTCTCAAGGACAGGACGAGGAAGTGAAGTGGGTTTTGCCGAGGATGCTCAGGCCAATTATGATTATACTGATTTGAGTATCGATATTTTTAAGAAAGAAGCTCCTAAACTCGAGCTCTTTAGCGACTGGCAGATTCCCAAATACGCCAACGCCCTCAAATGGCTTCCACACCCCAGAACAAATAGATTTACTCGAGCACTAAACACTATTTTTCGCACAGCGCATATTTTGGATCTTCGAAGGATTTCCAACATGCAGCAATATAATAGTGCCAAGTTAAAGCATGAAGTCTTAGAGCTTTGGGACCAGTGGGGGGCTATTTTTGATCCTGCGAAGAAGAGCGGTGATGAGGTTTTTGATATGCTTTGGACTAAGGCCGGACAATATTTAAACGCCACCGGCGATAGAAATCCTCAAGAAGGGGTGCGTTGGTATACGAAAAAGTTTGTCAATTTATCCCGTGACCCAGGGCTTATGGTCGATCAAATTTTTTTCTAGGTTTTTCCAGATGCTTTTTGGAAAAGTTCTTTGAGTGGAAAAGTCCCAGGCTTAAATTGTTGGACTTCTTTCACATTATTGAGGAAATCGCGAAACACCGTCTCAATGATTTGTTTTAGATTTGCATTATATTTATCTAGATTTTCCTGGCTTACCTCGCCAGAAGTATACATTTTTACCCCCACCAAATCTTCATTGGCGAAACTTTTAGTTTGCGGCATGAATCTAGCTTGGGAAATATCCATGATGGCAAAATTTTCTACCAATTTTTGTGTGAGATCCTGTCCCATCAATTCCAAAAATTCTCGAGCATAGCCAAAATTTACCCGTTGATAGCGTTTTCCAAGGATAGGTATGACTTCGCCTAATTTATAGGGTTGTTCTTGATACCAGGAGAAATATAATTCTGGGTTAGGCAAATAATAGTCAGATTGTTTTTCATTGGGCCAAAAGACATTGGTGGGACGAAATACGGGGCTGCCATTATCAGTATCGAAAATAGCTTTTTTGGTCTTTTGGGAAAACCATATGGGCTCACCGCCATTCCAACATAAAAAAGTAAGCGCAGGCAAAGAGGTTTTTTTAATAAATATTTGTGCTAGCTGCCCTCCGCTATTTCCCATATATTGATTAAATACGTTCCTTAAATCAGCGACGACCTTAGTTAGTCTCGCTTCATCAGGTTTCCCATTACTATCAATAACATAAGGGCCTAAACTAGCTTTGATTAGTTGATCTGCAATATTCAATCCGGTGGCTGAACGATTATTTAAGAAGTAAAATAGGGTGTTATTGAGCATACTTAAGTTGTTGCCGAAAAGGCTGAGATTGGCAGACAGGACATAATTCTGGGCATAGCGAATTGAATCGGGATAATAGCGTAAGCCAACAGAGCTCGCATCTGGTTGCGGCGTTTCGCCTTTTAGAGGTTTTGGTTCCGTTCCTTTTTCCTGGGCATATTCAATAAATTTTTGCCACCAATTTTTGAGAAATTCGGGCAGGTTATTAATGGGGTCATTATAGGCGAATTGTCTAAACATATACGTTGTTTCTAGGCGGTTTAATAATTCATAACTTGCTATTTCTCTTATCACATCCTGATAGAGCCGAAATGTCATCGGGTAGCCATGATAAAGGACACCATAGCCATCAGTGTTTCTCACTTCATTTTCAATAACATTTTGCGTGACTTTGATGAGTCTTGCGGCCAAGTTGGTTTTTTGGAAATTATAATCACTCTTAAATTCTGGCGTGCAATCATCAGTGCATTTGCGGTGTTTTCCAATCCACTCAATTTCGCCCTTGACTATTTGCTCGATTTTTAAATTGCGATCCTTGGACCACGAGGTGGCAAGGTTGATATAGCTTCCCGTAGGGGTTTTATCGAAAAGATAGTTGTATTCGGTGGGCGCCAGGGCTGAAGCAAAATCGATGGCGGTGGTCTCTACCGATTCGTTCTTTCGAATCTCATCTTGCACTGTTTTCAAGGCGAGTAGTGATGAGGGCTTTTCAAAGCTTTCTTCATCGGCTCCGCAGCCCAGTTTGAAAAAGATTAGAGACAGTAGGGTTAACAGCGATAAATATTCGTAAGTAGTTGTATTCATTGTTAGTTTTAACCTGCCGCTACTGGTTATTTATAAATTTTTTATCTTAATAATTTTTAACATTTGATCAGTCTTAATGCATTTAATTCCATCACTAATTTATTGAATGAAATAAACCCATGAAGTTGATAGGAAGATAAAGATAAAATATTTTGGTGATAAAATGATTAAATTTCTGCAGTTCTTAAGCATACTTGGGATTTTAGTTTGTCTGGGTGGCGCGCAGTTAAGCATTGCCTCTGATCCAGAAGGACTTTTCTTAGATGAAGCTCGAACTGACTGGTTTGAAAACGATCCACTGGACAAATGGCAAGCGCCACAGGATTTTCGTTTTTCCATCAAGAATCTTCCAAATTTAGGAGTCGATTGGCCTTTTTTCAGTTCCCAGTTTAAGGCTGCCTCCTCCATGAGAAAGGAATTTATTGACCTGCAGCAAAAATATATACTTATATTTAAACATTTGGTTGGTTTGCAGGGAGCTGATTTTCTCCAGCTCGGTAAGAATTTTAGCGAAGAGTTAAGAAATTGGGTGGCTGGCTATATTCGCCGCGCCACCAGTGATTTGGATTTAGAAAAGAACCTGGCCTTCATCGGTTTTGGCTCTTTGGCGCGAGGGGAAGCGGGGCCTGTTACTGATTTTGAAGCGGCTTTAGTATGGGATCCTAACTTTTCCACTCGGAGTGCTCAGTCTAAAAAATCTTTTGAACTTGCGGATCGTTTGGCACGAAGCTTAGAAGGGCTTATCGGTCACCCGAGCTTTGGCGTAAAAGGTTTTAGGCTCGATGAATCGGAGGCATCACCTTTTCACTTGGCACCCTGGGCACAAAAACTCACCATTGCCAACGCTTTGTGCTGGTCGTTGGCCTCCCTAGAGGAAGCTGGGGACAGCCAGGAAATTATAGAGTTTCGTCGAGCTTATTATCCCTTTGAAGGAACCTGGGCCTATGCTTCAAGGCCAAAAAGTCTCGCCGCCCTGATTGAATATGGCCAAAAAAATTCCGCAGAAAAATCTGCCCTTCTCGACGATATTTCTTCTAGTTTTATCAACGCTCATAATTTTTCAGAAGAGCTAAAATCTTGTCGTTACAAAGGAACTTCCTTGGCGACCAATGACGGCTTACGCAATCAGCTAGCCCAAAAACTCAGTCAACAAATGCGGACTAACGAAGAAAATGTTGCGAAATTTTTTCGGTGGATGGCTCGTAATCGCATCTTTGTCTTCGGTAATAAATCGCTCTTTCAGGATTTCGAAACAGAACGAGAAAGAATCTTTTCTCAGGTAGGGGCTTCGGGACTTACCAAGAAAGAAGAACTGGCTTTAGAGGGGATGAATCGCGTTATCCTTGAGTTTGAAAAATACGGGAACAGGATGCTGATGACTGGCGTGCTGCCTGCTTCCACCGATTTGAAACGAAATCACTATCGATTCGAGGAGCAATTTCTGACCAATCTCGGCCTCTTTTATGATCTCCAAGTACAAAACACGGGAGACATCATTAAAGAGTTAAAAAAACGAGGTATTTTCGGTGCTAACTTTGCCAATGGCCTCTATCAAAACTTAAACCACCTCACCCGTTTGCGGTGGAAGGAACAAATGGCTTTAGGAGAACAATTGGCGCCAGGAATGAATTTTTTAACCCAAACAGCTCACCAGGATAAGCTTAGTGAGCTCAATGCGGAACATGAAAAACTTCAGGATATCTTAAAAAAAACGAGTACTTCGGAGATGGCAAAATTAGTGGCTCAACAAAAAATGGCTGAGTTAAAAACTACCCTCAACAAAATGCCAAAGCTCATACCACTCGAACAAGATTCTATTCTGACAGAGGCGGAGATTAAATTACTTCGCTTCACCATCCTCCCTACCGAAGTAAAATTATTAAAAAGGTTACGGGAATTTGTGAAATCTTTTAGAAGCAATAAAGATAAGCCCTTTGCTTTCAGTGATGATTTTTAGAGCTCATTCACTTATTAGGTTTCACATATGGTAGCGATTACCAATTTCCTCTTCTAAAGCCACTTTGAATGGCGCTAAAGTAGTTGTTATCAGATGACCAACAGGTCCGAGGTAAACTATGAACAAGCAACAGCTCATCAATACTATTATCAAGAACAAAATAACCAAAGGCGCAACCAAAGCGAAGTGCTGCATCGTCCATTAATGCTCCCCGATTTTTTTAATGTGCCCAGTGTTTTCATCGTAGCGTTTGCACCTATCGCTATACTGAAAACACCTCACTCTTGAGGTCGCTTAAATGATTCCCGCTCTTGAACAATTGCTGGCCTATCGCCATCCAGGATCCATCAAGAATTATATGCGAACTTACGGCGTGGACAATTTGATTGCCGAAGAGCTTTTTATCGACATGCTTAAATATCTCTGGGTATCTACCAAGCATCGCAGCGAGGTCGAACACAACCCGCAAGATCCATCGCTGCAATTTAATTTTGTGATGCATCAAGAAATGCGCGATATCGACAATATGTGGCACGGCTTTATTCTCTACACGCAAGACTACATGGCATTTTGTGATAAATTTTTTGGCGTTTATCTTCATCACGTTCCTGATGTTGCCGAAGGAATTACTATTAGCGACGAGGAATTTGCCACAGACATGGCCAATTATCTTTCCTACATTTATGACAATCTCGGCGAGGGAACCATGCGTCGGTGGTTTAGTTCGGTGATGGAGAACGAATAGTGTTTAATCTACGCGATGCCGATTTCAAACAAAATCCATATTCGTCTTTTAAAGATCTTCGTGCTCAAACACCAATTTGCCGCGTCCAGCCGCATGGATTCTGGGCGGTCTTTCGTCATGTCGATGTTGTCTACGTACTAAAAAATCCCGAAGTATTTTCCTCAGCAGGCATTGGCGAGGAGTTCACCGAAAAGGGCCCGGCGCTATTGTTGTCGACACGTAGTTTGCTCGGGAAAGACAAGCCCGATCATACGCGACTTCGAAAGCGCCTGGGTCGAGCATTTAGTAATGAAACCATGCAAAATCTCGCCTCGCCCATTGAGAGTGCTGTTCAAACCTTGATTGGCGATATGAAGAAGAAGGACGATATTGACTTCGTCAGAGATTTTTCAGCGCAGTTGCCAATCATGGTTATTTGCAAGCTTCTAGGATTTGATCCCAAGAGGAGAGCAGAGATTAAGAATTGGTCTGACACTTTGCTCACGTGGCGCGTACTGCCTAAGAGCGAAGAGAGTGATAAGCAGCTTAAAAGCCAAATGAATAATTTCTATGATTTCATTATGGAAGCACTCCGACAGAAAAAGGAGCAACCCAGCAACGATATAATTTCGGCGCTTCTTAATGCTCAAAGCCCTGAAGACGAGCTTTCGGCCGAGGAAATCATCAGTTTTATTCGTATGCTTTTGGTGGCCGGAACCGATACAACGACCCATCTTTTAGGAAATACTATCCTTGCCTTCATGAGCTATCCGGAGATTTATGAATCAATAAGGCATAATACCGATTTGATTCCGCCGCTTATTGAAGAGTCGCTTCGTTTCGACAGCCCCGTGCAATGCGTCATGCGAAGGGCCACGAGGGACACTCAGATGGCCGATGTTAGCATCGCCAAGGATGAGTTGGTTCTTGCCTTTGTTGCATCTGCCAATCGCGACGAGAGGGTTTATGAAAAACCTAACCAATTTTTTATTGCGAGAGCGCCGCAGCATCACCTAACTTTCGGCACTGGCATTCATTTCTGCATGGGTTCTCAAATCGCGCGTCTGCAAGCACGAATAGCTCTTCACCATCTCTCGCATCATTTTGTCAGCTGGAAAAAACCTGAGGAAAAACTCGAGTATTTTAATTCTATATTTTTTCGTGGGCTTACGAGTCTTCCTATTATAGCGGCGCTTTAGTTCGAGCTTCTCCTCGTGCCGACGATGAAAATAGTTCCCATTAATAAGGCTCCACCAATCGAGAGGGGAAGCGAAAGTGCCGGATTTATTCCGAGATCCATCCTGCTCAGCCCCAGGCTTGCGAGAAGAGCGATGGCCACGCCCATGAGTGATTCACCGGCAATGAATCCGGAGGAAAAGAGAACACCTTTTTGTAAACGCTCTTCGGCTTCATCGCCGCGAGATCTTCCTGATACTATTTTTGCAACTACTGCGCCGAAAAGCATTGGAAGGCTTAAGGTTGCTGGCAGATAAATTCCCACGGCGACTGAAATGACGGATATGCGAAAAGAGGATTTATTTAATGCCAATATGAAATCCAAAACGATCAAGCTAACACCAATGGCAACACCGATACAAATAAGCGCCCATGGTAGGGGTTCTCCCTGGCCAAAGAGACCTTTTAGAAGGCTTGACAATAATGCGGCTTGAGGGGCAGAAAGCTCGCGGCCACCTATTCCGCCGGGGGTATTGTTGTGGAGCAATTGCAATATCAGAGGGAGAAAAAATGCCGATGAGGCCATGCCTAAAAGCAACATTATCTGTTGCCGAAAGGGTGAGGCCCCAATCATGCTCCCCATTTTAAGTTCATTGCAGCTATCGCCTGCCATGCTGGTAACGCAACAAATCACCGCGGCAACGCTCAGGGTTGCAACCATGCCGGGCATGCCGCTATAGCCAAAAACCAAGAGCAAGAGACCGGTGATTAAGACGGCAGCAATATTTAGTCCAGAGACGGGGCTATTGGAACTTCCAACAATAGCGACGATATAGTTTGCCACCGATGTGAAGAAAAATGCCAAGACAACCATTACAAGGCCGGCAATGATCGTAACGGCGACATTTTGCGTGGCGCGAAAAAACACAAAAGCAAGACAAAGAATGCTCACCATGGAGAAAAATAATATGGTGCGCGATGAGATATCTCGCTCGTGCAAAGCTATTTTCTCCCGCGTGCTTTGTTTTGAAAAAATTTCCTTGATGGCATGGGTAAGGCCTTCTTTTGCGCTATAGATGGAAACGGCGCCTCCCACTATCATGGCACCGACGCCAACGAAGCGAATCTTCGTCGACCAAACTCCCCACGCAGCATCGAGAATTGACCCATCAACAGCGAGTCCATTGCCCAAAATTGGGAGAATGACACCCCACGCGATAAATGTGCCCAAGAAAACCTGGAATGCGACAGTCATTCGCACAATAAAACCAATACCAATAAGGGCCGGCGATAAATCGCCGCCGATATAAAAAATGCGACCAAATACCACCGCTGCATATTCAAGTGGGCTTTTAAATACGCCAACAAAAGCTATGAGCGCTTGCAGGGTAGCCGCACATAAAGTTCCGAGCACGAGCGCCGAAGCCCCTCTTTTTGCCTCACCGGTTTTTTCATAGGCCGCGCGCATCACGGCCACGGTAGCGTGGGCTTCTGGGTAGGGAAGGTTTTTATATTTGCCGATAATAAAGACTTTGCGCATAGGTATCATCAGTAAAATACCCAAAGTACCGCCGGCGAGGCCTATCAAAGTGGTCGTGAGATAATCAAAGTTTTCCCAATAGCCAATAAACACCAGTGCAGGAAGCGTAAAAATCACGCCAGCAGCAAGGTCTGACCCGACGGAGGCTGCCGTTTGCACAAGATTCGACTCAAAGATAGTACCCGTGCGAAGAAGCCCTCGTAATACGGCGATTGCTATCACTGCGGCCGGAATAGATGCCGTAATGGTCATCCCAATTTTTAGACCTAAATAGGCATTAGAGGCACCCATAATGACGGCAAGGAGTATTCCTAAAAGGACAGAGCGGGCGGACAATTCTCGATCATTGCGAGCTATATCTTTCATGGTGCCCTATGGATAAGGTTGAAAAAGCAACGCTTTAACAAAACCAGCGATAAGGCAAAATTATTTGAAGATTTTTAAATGCTGAATAAATTGGGAAAAATGCGGTCCCATAATCAAATGTTTAGGGCGCCTAACACTCTTTCCCCCGCCATGGCCCCGCTAGGCTCGCTGCGCCAATTATCCCCACCTTAAAGTCCTTGAGAGGAATATTCAAGGAATTGGTAGTTTGGCATTGGCAAGAATCGCAACGCTTAATTTTTATACAGCTAATCTTCTAATAAATGCCATGAATGTCCGTTTTTTTCGGGAAGTTGATTGGCGGCATTAGGCCCGAAGCTTCCTGCATCGTAAGTGTGCATCTCTTCGGAATCTTTCGATTTCCAATAGTTAAGAATTGGCGAAAGCAGGCGCCATGCGGCTAGCTGTTCTTCAGCGTCGACATAAAGACTCTGGTCTCCCTTAATGCAATCATAAAAAAGTTTCTCATAGGCTTCGGGTGAAGATGTTTTATAATAGCTATCTGGGGAAAATCCAAAGACAACTGGTTTATGCTCGGTCTCAAGCATAGGAACTTTTGCTTGGGTTTTAATGAATATGCTGGCATTTGGTTGAATACGGATAAATAAAATATTTGGTCTTAATTTCTCAGCATGAGCAGATTTACTATTGTCTTTAAAAGTTATGGCAATTTCGGTTGTTTGCTTAAGGAGACGTTTTCCTCCTCGAATATAAAAAGGCACGCCACGCCAACGTGGGTTATCGATTAATATTTTTGCAGCAATAAAAGTCTCAGACAAAGACCTATCCGACACGCCCACTTCTTGCTTATACCCAACCACCTTTTTCCCTTCTATGAGCCCAGGACCATATTGGCCGCGAACAATCGATTCACTCATGTCTTTCGTAGAAAAAGGGCGGATTGCCTTTAATGCTTTTATTTTCTCTTGATGAATGTTGAAAGAGTCCAACAAAAGGGGCTGGTCCATGGCGACGATGGCCAAAAGTTGCATCAAATGATTTTGAAAAACATCTCTTAGGGATCCCGTCTCTTCCCAAAAGCTTGCGCGCGACCCGATGCCAATATCTTCGCTCAGGGTGATTTGGACATTATCAATATTTTTGTTATTCCATAGTGGTTCAAAAAGAGCATTTTTAAAGCGCAATGCAAGCAAGTTTTGAACCCCTTCTTTCGCGAGATAATGATCCATTCGATAAATTTGATTCTCACTAAGATAGTTAGAAATATCCTCGTGTAATCTGGTTGCAGAATCTAAGTCGCTTCCAAAAGGTTTTTCTATAATGACTCTCGACCATTTTTCTTTTGCATCATTTGCATTATAAATCAGCTCATTCTCATGTAATTTTTTAATGATTGTAGAGAAATGACTTGGATGAGTTGCCAAATAATATATGCGATTTCCTTTTGTTCCTCGTTCTTTATTGATTTTTAATAATAATTTATGAAGATTTTTATAACCGCCATCATCATCAAAATCAGATGGATTATAAAATATGTTCTTTTCAAATTGTTTCCAGGCGCTGTTATTTTTAGAGGGGAGTTTAGAAAGTTGATCGACACTTTGACGAATTATTTTTCTAAAGCCTTCATGGGTATATTCTCTGCGAGCGAATCCGACTATCGCTGTATTATTAGAAATATTTTCATTATGAGTTAATTGATAAAGAGCAGGAATAAGTTTGCGAGCCGTCAAATCGCCGCTTGCCCCAAAAATAACAATGGTACAGGGCTCTTGTTCAAAAGATTCAATTGAAGGAACGGTAATTATTAAAGTTGCAGTCATGCTAACAAAAAAGACAAATAGTGCGTTCATCGGATGCCAATTTTTTACTTATAGTAATGGGGATTTTACATGGTCAATCATGTATAATATATTGTATTTTTTGCATGTCAATGTGGTTTGCATTGCTCTAATATACTGAATTTAAAGCCAATATTTTTTTCAGACTTGTCCGATTGCTGGGTTAAGTCTCGAAGGCTGGTTTGCAACCAGCCCAAGAACGACTTCCTAGTGTGCATTCAAATTACTTGCGCCTGCACGCCAGGAAGTCAGAGCAGGTTTTCAGATGATTTGCGATTTAAGATTTCATAAATCGAAAGCTCACAGCTTTAGAGCTGAGTTGTCAATTTGTTATCTTTAGGCACGGGCACCACTCCATGGCGTAGTGAATCCTCTTTTAGGTCGCGTTGGTCGCCACATTCGAAAGGATCTTCGTCATCTTCACATGTTGAAGAAGCATCTGTCACCGCTTGACTCATCGTTTTAGCCTCGTCTTCATCCACCTCAATGCACCGGTCGTAGGCCCTAAGCACAGTGTTATAGATCAAGCAAAAGTTCGGAGCAAAATAATGTTCTGCTGTTTGATGTCCCTGGATAGAGATTTTTTTGGTGAACTTAACCGATGAAAGATTTTCTACATTTTGAACATTGGTGTGCCAATGAAAATCTGAAGCGAGCGTTAATCCCTGAGCTACTACATCCATCCAACCTAATGGGTTGAGTGCTTTAACAATAGAAACCAAGCGGGAATCTTCGGTTCTGCGATTGCTATTTATATCCTCAAGCACACCCTTATAATAAGCATCTTTTTCAGTTTTTGAGAGTTCTGTACGCTTAAACTTTAAATCCTCATATTTCTGCTCTAAAGCCTGCAATGCCGCCCAGTGAGCTGATTTAGGATCGCCACTGATATGTTTAATATTGCATGCCCCTTGATTGTGATCATCGGTGTTAATCCTATTAATAATATCATTGTCATACACCACCAGCCCATCGCGCACATGTGCATCTCCTCTTACCTGAAACCCATTGGAGAAATCACATTTTAACTCTGCCTCGGCCGGGAGTAATTTTTGTTTAAAGCTAGCTTTAATACCGACAGGCAGCACAAAGGGCGCCAAGTGTTTAGCTAGTCCTTCTGAACCTGCAATGGTTGTATCTATTACCACAGCGGCCCCAAGATAATCACCGGAACCTTTTACCTGGCTCAAAAGTTTACTGATTGTATTAGTGTTTTCACTATCCTTTTGAAATTCTGTGAGTGAAAAGAATTCCAGCTTTTCAATAGGCAATAAAGAAACTTTTAGATTGGGAAAATATTTCATCCGATAAGAGGTTAATGCTTCCAGTCGCACTCTGGTAAATCCAGCATAAACGTTAACAGAAAGGAAACCACCGTAGGAACCTGAAAGCTCATGAAGTTTCCCATTGAGAGCAGTGGAAAGTGTATCCGGGTCTTCCGAAGCAGTATGTTCCATGCTTGCCCCCATCGAAGCTAAATGGACAAGCGCCCGCTCAAAATACCCTCGCCCTAGGCCTGGAAACAATAACGTCCCACCATTTCGCATAGTTTCTTGAGCATTATTTAGTTTTTCTTCGCTTTTTTCCTTTCCTGCGGCCAACATCCCCAAGATTTCCTGTCTAAGAGCAATTACATCTTTATTGCCCTTCTCCAGTGCCTCCGCCAATTTTTCCGCAGCAGAAAGAATTTTTTCTTCGCTTTCCTTTATTTCACTTTGAATTTCGACTATTTTTTGAAGACTAAATGCAAGGCTATATTTGCTTCGTTCTACCATTTCTTTTTTCGCTGCCGCAAAATTTACAATATTATGCTTATGAAGCATCATGCCCGCCGCGCCTCGTTGGTATTGCCGCACGTGAAAGGGTGGGACGAAATAATATTGATCGGGATCCTCGGAATCCTTATAAACTTCCAGTTTTATGACCTCTTGGATCATTGCTTTATCTTGTTCATCTGGGTTGGTTGGTAGCGGTAAATTTGTTCGTTCATAGCTTGGTATCGCGAAGCTTTCTTGCGCTACGACCACCAAAAAAAACAAATGAACAATACAACTTAATCGACTTAATCTCATGGGATGTGCCCCTCCATGGAGGATTTGATGAGAGCAAGTTTAAATTTGATGTGATTATTTTCGCATCCGATATTTGGCGGATGAGGAGGCTTTATCTTTTGGAGTATGGTTGGGCCAGGGCGTCAGAAACTAGGAAGGGAGAGGTTCATATGAAAAAAATAATGTTTATGATTATTGGGACGATCGGATTGGTGTTGATTTCCTGTGGAATTGCCCAAAAAAGCAGTGAAGGTGGGGCCATAGCGAAATCTGGACTGGCTAAACTTGGAGCAAATAATTCTGCGGAAATCGGAGATCAAGAATCGGCTCGCAGAGGAAGCTCGGCAAACAATGAGATAAGCCAGCCAAAAAAGGGAAACATCAAAGATGTCGATACCGTGCCGGATAGAGAATCGCAAAAACCGGTAAGGCAATATGATTCCGAAAAACTTGATAAAGAAGTTAGCGAATTAGCGCTAAAGCTCAAAGAAAATCCCAAAACATTCCGAATGCTCATTCGTACGGGAGAGGATGGCACGAAGATTTACCGCATGATCGGGATGCATGTGATTGTCAATCCTCAAGGTGATGAAGTTTTTTTGCCTGACGAAATTTAGCAACGAGGAAGAGGAGAATATTGGGGTCCTGAGACCATAATATTTGGTGTCAGGGTGGGATTAATACGCAAAAATTTATCTATAAAATTTTATTGCTAGATTTTGGTTCCAAAAAAAGTTTACAGGGAGCAGCCTTTCCTGTCATGTGCACATAAAGCAGCCTAAAATTGTTTATAATTGGCACACAAAAACCGCACAAAATGCGGTTTATTATTTTTTGGTATCACTATATATTTTCAAGGATAGTTTGAGCGTTATCGATGTAAAAATTATTGAGCAGCGTCAAATAATCTTTAACTTTCTTTTTATCGAGTTCGTAAGGAGTAAGCGCCCAACAACTGCTTTCACTATAGCCGCATGGCAGGAGCCACCCACACAACACTTGAGGCAGCAAACAAAATGGATAACAGCAGCAAGCACAAGTGGCAGTGTCGTCGGAGAAATCTTTATCATCACAACAATTTTTGGCACATTTTCCGGCAAAAGATTTCTGTAATGAAAAAAAACAAAAATTGGGCGTTGTGCAGGAACAATCGTTGCCATTGTAAAATGCCTCGACTGAGTCCGCACCCATGGCTTTAGTTAAATCGCTGTGTTTGCTCACATGCTGATGCATCTTAAGTACCATTTTAAGCGCGTTCTCACCTACATCCGAAGCCTGAACGAGCGTGGGCAAGTTTTTTACCAAATAATTTACTGCCTGTGTTGTTGTTAAGAGCTTGGATGGCTTTTCACAAGAATGACGGCCGTTTCCGTGTTCATTCATTACTTCATAGCCATCAGAGCCTTTTACTGCCTGAAGATTGAGCGAACAAATAGCGATGAGAGAAATATAAAAGGCAAGGTAAAAATTTTTGATCATTATGGTATCTTTCCTTCGTTATGAGAAGCTGTTTAACGTGCAAAAAAATTCTTGCAACTGCTAAAAAATACCTGTTTGTCGATGACATATCCGCTGCACTATCGCATTTTCTTCTTGGCCCCCGGAACATTTGCTCGGGCGCATGTTTCAATTGATTGCTCGGCATTTTTCCCCGCAAGCGGGCTTGAGTTCACCCGCTTTATGGGGCGAGGTCGGCATGATGCAGGTCCCGACATTAAGCATTCCCCATTACATTGCCCTGCTTGAGCAAACCATTGCACCGCTGGTGAAAATGATAGGGACACCGCTAATGGCACATCCATTGCGCGCCTACGTGCTGAGCTTAC
>CAYJDW010000039.1:19557-23949 GCA_964368985.1 uncultured Myxococcales bacterium
ATGATAGGGACACCGCTAATGGCACATCCATTGCGCGCCTACGTGCTGAGCTTACTATTATGATGCGGGCATCGTGCGCAGTCACTACTAACAAAGGCACACAAAAAGAACTCATAATAAATTTTATCGTTTGTCGTCGAGAAAGCTATTAGTGACGACATTCTACCGCTGATTTTTTGGGTGCTGAGTTCAGGTAGTCCTCGCTCGTTGCCGCCAGCTTGAGCATTACTAGTTTATCAGCTGGCGAAATTTTCATGCCACTCTTTTGAATCTGAGATTTGTACTGATAAAGAAAAGTGCGCAACATGACGGCTTTGCGGATTTGGGGCGAATCAGACTGAAAAACTACTTTATAAAGCTCAATCGACAATTTCTCGATCTCTTCACAAGACATGCCTTGCTCCTGGCCCAAGATAATTTGAAGTTCAAGCCTGGCCGCACCCTCGATATCAAAATGCCATTTTCGTTGTTGACCAATCGATCGATACGCTACTTCAAACAAGCCCAGGACGTTGCGCTCGATTTGTAGTGGCAAATTACCATAATCAACACCTTCAAGCTGATGCAATGCGGCTATGTAAGCATCGCTGACGGGGCCCTCATCGCTTACGCCAAAAAAATAAGCCAATTGTTTTTCAAAATCCTCACAAAGGCCTGGGAGATGATTATCGAGGGGCGCTAAATCCATTATATAACCTCAGAAAGGTGAATATTTGAAGAGTAAGTACTCCTATTGGGCGGCTAAACAAGGCCCTTTATAGCGGCGTTAATGTTCTTCGCGTCCATTATGTATGCAGGTGACATAATTTCTCAAAGCGCAACCATGACGGTGCAAGAAGCAATCCTAAGTTTTGCCAATGCCCAAATGTAGCCGTCCCCTACATCCCAAAAACAATGAATGGAAGGGCTTTCATCGAAGCACATTGCTCGCATAATTTATTGGCCGATTTGCTCTAATATTTGTTCAATAACGTTTTTTTGGTCGCCATTATCTTCAATGATAAGATGCATTCTTGCCAAAAGATCTGAAGCGCCATCGCGAGTGAGCTGTGCATAGATAATATCGCCGTTCTGGTCACGCCGAATGGTACCCCCGTCAAAATAGTTGCCAAAATTTTCATAAGTATTGCTCGCTGGGCGGTACTTGCCTAAAACACCTTCTTTTTTTAGGTAGGAAGATAATGGAGCAAATTTTATAGGATGCCTTTCTTTTTCTTCAACTCCTCGCTCCCAAAGGTCGTCGTTCTTTTGCCGTTCTTTCGCCTGAGCTTCTTCTAGAAGAGTCATTTTTTCCCGTTCTTGTTCTTCAAACTCTGCAATTCTCGCATTTCTTTCATATTCATCCTCAATGCTATTTATTTGCTCTTCAAGCTCAGAGCCCAATACATTACTCGCATAGAGTAATGCGCTTAGTTCTTCACGATGTCGTTTAGCCAGATCATCAGGATTAACGGGATTATTATTTCCTTCAAAGAGCGAATTAGAGTTTGGTAGAGCGACGCTGGATGAAATTATAGCGACGCATTTATCGATGGCTTCACCTTGAGGCTCTTCTATAAAATATCCAAGCAAAATCAGGAGCCTTTTCGCGCCCATTAGCGACAAAGAGGCATAATATGGCTCACCGTATTCATCAAATTTAATACTATTAAAATCAACAAATTTTTCTAGACCAGGATAGGTTTGAAACTCCTCATTATATTCACCCACAAAATTTCTTTCTTTGAGGAACACAAATAAGTCGCCAAAGCTCAAAGGTCGAAGATTATTATTTCTGGAAACTTGACGTCCAAGATCGAGGAGACCTTGTAACTCGGAGCGCATTGTTTCAATTTCGTCTAGTTTCGTCGCCATTAGTTTTAGATGCGGTTCATCGATTTTTTTCAAACTTTCCATTTCTTGCGCTATGAGGACATTGATTGCATCGAAATTCTCTTCAAACGCCTTAGCCTTTTCTATTGAAATTTCTTTTAAGCTGTTCCACTCTTTTTCCGCCTTTTGTTGTTGGACATCTTTTTTATGGCGCCAAAAAGCAAGTACCTTTTCCCGTTCGAGAGCATGCTTATTCCCGAGCTCCTTTAGTTCGGATTTTAATTTATTGAAATTCTTAAGCGGCCCTTGTTGTAAAGAAAGCTCGCGCGCCATTTTATTATCGTCGTGTGTCTCGAATGAGTCCACAAGCAAAGATGCTATGCGAGAAAAACCAAAGAATTCTTGATAAAACCTAGTGAGCGCAACTTCTTGGTCGTTTCTCATGGAATCGACAAAATATTCGCTTTGCCGGCCTTTTAGAGTATTGGCCTCAAACATCCCTACAGGCAAAACGGTATTCAAAGAAGGATTGTAGATTTCCTGATATCCCGGCATCGAAGACTCAATTCCGAGCAAATGCCCCAGGTAATAGGTGTAATAACTCATTTGGTGAGCGGATTGATCAAACTGTGAATGGGTTACCGCATAGGGAAATTTTTCCTGTTTTTCCGCCGCCATTATTCTTTGTACTTTCGTCTCAAGGCCAAGTTTTTCTTTTTTCCAAGCGGTGTCAGTATAAAGCAGGCTATTAAGGGCTTCAACATAACCTTCCAGACAATAAAGCAGGCCTTTTAGTTGGCTAAACTTAGCCGTTTTTTCTTGCCGATCCTTCAGGCGATTAAGTTGACATAGCACTTTAAAGAGTACCTGTTTTAAAGATTCTTGATTTCCCACATCGACGGGCTGGGCCCCCTCTAGCTCTCCATTTTTTTCATCTATGGGAAGATCCCATAAAGCTTTTGCAAAGCCCCTAAGCCGTGGAAAAACCAAGGTTGTCATGAGTTCTTTATTAGTTCGGCCGCTACGACTAAACGATGGATTTCGCTCCTGAATGGCCTCCTCGAAATAATCAAATAGCAAATAGCGTTCT
The DNA here is from genome assembly GCA_964368985.1 of uncultured Myxococcales bacterium. Lineage (GTDB taxonomy): Bacteria > Myxococcota > UBA727 > UBA727 > JABDBI01. The sequence continues at coordinate 22,460 of CAYJDW010000039.1, forward strand.
GATTCACTATTTTCCAAATCAAAGCTCTTAAGCAATATTGAAAATTCGGCAAAAAATGTCTCCTCATTGCATTCGCTGGATTTTTCAAAGGGAGCTACTCGAGACTCTCTCATTTTAGCCGGGTTAAGATAGATAGATTGACCCTGCAGATTTTCATGAAAGGCAAGAAGGTCATATGCCAACCTTTGAGAAAAAATTGGAGGGCTTTCATACAATGAAAATCTTTGAGGAAACAAAATATTAAAAGACTTAAACTTTTCGAGTCCCGAAAATCCCAAATTTTTACCAATGTCATCATCTTCAAAAGAAAAGAAAGTATTTTCCAGATTAATCTGTAGCTTCGGAATGTTTTTAAACAATGTCTTTATTTCTTTAGGTAAATACCTAATGGGATTATCCTTAAAAGAAATTGATTTTATATTCTTTAACTTATCAAGGCGAAGAGGCGCCTCTCTAAGGCCGCATTCCTCGTGAAATATTATTTCTTCAAGTTTTGGAAGTGTATTCAAAATATCGATGTTTTCTAATGCATGAACACTCGTTCCATGGAGCACAGCTGTTTTCGCTTTTTTGTAAAGCAAAACATCTTTTGGGATCTCTTTATTATCTTTCAAATAGATGACGAGTCTAAGGCCATGTTCGTAAAATGTAGTTTCGCCATAATCGGCAGCAAAACACAATGAAGAAACGGAAATGATAAATAAGAAAAAATATGTTTTATTCATGTAGCTAGTTGGGTTGAATTAATATGACAGTCTAATCTTCTTAAAAGAAACTGGCAAAATAGGGTATTCGAGAGATTATTGCCATTGTCAAGATATTGATGGACCAAAATGTTTCGCCATTGTAGAGATTAATAGGAAATTTAAGGGCATATTGCGGCTTGACCGATGCTCGCCAGCAATAAGCTCCTTGAGGCCGAAGGCCTATGATTTTGCCATCTGCACAGCAACTGATTCAGGCGGGACGCACTCCTGGCTCTATTCTCCTGGACGCCTATTCACGGAGTTCAACCCGGGAATTGGGTTTGGCGTGGCTCAACCTGGGATATTGGTCGCGAGGGCTTAGTTATCAAATGGCGTGCCAAAATATGGCCACCGTCATGGCCAAACTGGCTAATTTAGAAAACTGCACTAAGGTAATAGATGCCGGCAGTGGCCTTGGTGTCCCAGCAATTTACTGGGCACAACACTACCCTCATCTTAAGATCAACTCCCTCAATATATTTGCCGACCAAATAGAGCTCGCGCAAAGGGAGATTAACCGTTTATCGCTAACAAAACGCATCACGCAACATCTAAACTGCGCGACACAAACGCCATTTGGTGATGCTTCTTTTGACGCTGTGATAGCCCTTGAATCGGCTTTTCATTTTAATACCAGGGCAGATTTTTTTAGGGAAGCCTATCGTGTGTTGCGGCCAGGAGGTATTTTGGCGCTCGCTAGAGTAGTAAGCCCATCAATGGTTTGAGCATCGGAGCTTAAATCCC
>CAYJDW010000040.1:0-23248 GCA_964368985.1 uncultured Myxococcales bacterium
TCCCCGAGCCCTCTCCCGCAAGCGGGCGAGGGAGCGTGGTGCATAGCTTTTTGTCCCAAAATCTATTTATGCAACAACGCCTGCTTGACACGAGGATCCACGCAGTGCCTCATAGGTTCTGCTGCCCCCCTAACCCTTTATTGAGCACCGCTCTTCGAACACAATCGATTTATTTGGTGCGGCCTTTCTGAAGCAGTGCATCCAGTTTATTCGCAAAGGCCTGACGATCGCTCAGCCCCAAAACCTTCGGCCCGCCCGTAATCATGCCCCCATCGCGCAACTCCGCCATGAGATCTCTCGTCGCCAAACGATCCTTAATATTGTCCTTGGTATAAAGCTCACCACGAGGATTGATAGCAAGAGCGCCTTTATCAATAACTGCATCAGCAAGGGGAATATCCGCGGTAATGACAATATCACCCGCCGCACAATCATCGACAATCCGACTATCCGCCATATCAAAACCTCGCGGCACTTGAATGGTGCTCACCAAACCCGTGAGCGGCACTCTAATGGGCTGATTCGCCACCAGGACGACAGCAGTATTGGTACGAGCGGAAGCTCTAAAAATAATTTCCTTGATAACATTAGGGCACGCATCCGCGTCAATCCATATTCGCATTCTATCCTCTTGTGGCCGGTTCAGGCAGTCTTCTCATAAATGGATGGGAAAAACGACTGGGGGCCTTGCTAAGAAGCTCCAACGCGGCCTGGATTGTCCATAAAAAAGTTGCTAAACATTAATAAAACCAAAGGAAAAAAATTAATGTCGATAAAACGAGACTATCTTTTTGATCAAATTGAAAAATTTGCCCACCTGCTCGCCATACTCATCAGCGGAAAGAAACCGGACCCCAAAGACATAACCATCGATCAGGCTTTGGCAGATTTAACAGGATTACCCGAAGATTTTTTTGCTTCTGTCGCCGACACAAGCATTCTTTATTCAGTCCTAAGCATGGTACCCACCGATGATCAAAAGGCTTTAGCCGCCATGATCCTCTGGTACAAAAACCAAAATCTCTATCGTGAAACCGCAGGCAGTCTCCTCGCTGGCGTGGATCGTAAGAAACTCGAAACCCGCGTAAATGAAATGCTTTCAGTGACTGGACTTTAGCTATATTTGAGTCAGAATAAAAAAATTTTACTTTTTTTTAAATTTTTTTATTTTTTTGGGAATGGAGACTTTCTGGCGCTTGCTAACCTCGCACTTAACAAACAGACGAGGTTAGCTCATGAAGTTTTCGAAACGTATTGCTTATTGTGGTGGATTGTCGGCGTTAGTTTTTTCATTGGGCGCAGGCGCGATGGAAGGACAAGATCAGTGCGCAAGCAAGGGAAAGGAGCAAGATGCCTGCGAGAAGACTGAAGAAGCAATCGATTGGGAACAGCTTGCACCGGTAGTTAAAAGAAACTTAGAAAACTACGCAAGCGATAGCACCCGCTCAGAGGTCACCCGCCGCTTTCTCCGCATCCATACTGAAGGACCTGAATATCAAACGACAAAAATTCGCGTAGTGGTCAGCTATCATACGCAAAAAAATTGGGGTGAAAATGGCGTCATCGGTGAAGCTTATCCCATCGAAAAGATAATTGAATCTGACAATACCCAATGCCAAAAAGGTGAATTTCCAAGTCTCGAAGTAGTTCTGCAAGAAGGTCAAAAATTCGACGATAAAGAGGAAGTACGAATATATAACCAGCTAACCGGTCAGGCTCAAACCACTCAGATAACTAATACCCTTGTACGCGATACAACCGTGGAATTTGAAGTTGATATCGATACATCATTGCTGGGTTATGTAAGACACAACGAATATGAAGGCGAGGAAGCAGGATACGAATGGAATAGAATTTGCGGAGAGATGGGCAAAATGGGCTTAGGTTTGAAACTCCCTGTGGCTGAATGCAAAACCAGCAAACGACGTCATAAGTCCCATAAATAAAAAACGATTCGGCTCGGCCCCAAAGGCTGATCTTATCGCACTAAAATCAAAAAGGCCCGGGTTTTGCGCCCGGGCCTTTTTGATATCGCGTAAATCTTTCCGGCGATTCACATTACAACCATCCAAACTCAAGATAAACCTGTCCGCCGAAACCAAATAAATCGCTTTTCTTAGGCAAGGTGATGTCCTTACCAGTAAACAAGAGGCGATAAGACACACCCGCACCAATACGCATCAAGGAAAATAGGTCGACTTCAGCATTTAGTTCAGGCTCAATACTATAAGCCAAACTCGATTGACCGCGGCCTTTCAGATTAAGCTTGCCGATATCAAATGAATTGTAGTTGGTAAGGTGGAAGAAGCTGTCAGGAAATAAGCGAAAGCCGAGGCCCAATCCGCCAGAATAATAAGACACGTCTTCAGCTGTACCAGCAATGGCAAGTTTTGAGTGAGTGACTGCCCATTGACCATTGAGGCCGAGGATCAACATGTTGAAAAGAGTCGCATTTATTCGACCACCGATGGTGGTTAATACGCCATCTCCCAGTTTAGCTATTTTTACTACGGGTCCGATAGTCCCGCCGAATCCCAAGGATGAGTCAGAGGATTCATAATCTCTATCTCTCTCTCGGGGTCTTTCATTTTCCTCTGAGTTTACTGATCCTGCCCAACTCAACAAACAAATCATTGCTCCGAAAATCGATCTTCTCATTTTTTGCCTCATACAACGTGGATATTGGAATGTTAGCGAAACACCATTTTTTAGCAAGTTATTAGCTACTTATGGCATTTGACTCCCACTTTTCAAATCCTATTTCTGCTTTGCTATAAAGCCTGCTAGATGTCCAAATCGTCATGCGCTCCGCTCGCAATGACGATTGGTGAAAACTATTAGGAAAAATGATGAAGAATATTAGACCAATTTTACACTCTTCGTGGCTCGATAGTCCGCTCGGACCGATGTTGGCCATGGCTAACGAAAACGCTTTATATCTTTTAGAATTTAGGGAAAGACGCGGCATAGAGCGCGAACTCACTAAACTGCGTAAAGAACATGAAATTATTGAAGGCTCAAACTCTATAATCGCGAGCATCAAAAACGAACTCAAAGCCTATTTTGACGGTACTTTGTCGGAGTTCAAAACACCGATAAAAATTCTTGGCACACCTTTTCAAATACAAGTATGGGATGCGCTTTTAAAAATTCCTTTTGGGGAAACTCGTAGCTATTTAGAACAAGCGAGTGTCATTGCGAAGCCCAGTGCCTGTCGAGCGGTGGCTAATGCGAACGGAGCAAATCAATTGGCCATTATCATTCCTTGTCATCGCATCATCAATCACAACGGTGGTCTTGGCGGTTATGGTGGGGGTCTGAGTAAAAAAAGCTGGCTACTGGAACATGAAAAAAAATCTAAAGCCGAACAAAAAGCGTGATAGCTCAAATCCTGAGAATTTGAGCCATCACGCTTTTTAAACGAAGCTAACGATTATGGTTTTTTCATTAATAACTTTAATCGATCTTCTTCGGCTTTATCTTTTCTTCTTTTTTCAGCTGAACTACTGCTTTTATCGGTATCACGAACAACTTTTCTATCCGAGAAACGACTTCTTCTACTCGTCGTATCCTTTTTTAAGATACGAACACGATCAGTGCGATCTAGTTTTTTGGTGGTATCGAGTACGCGATCACGGGTGCGATCACGCAGACGATCGACTTTCTTAGTCGTATCCAAAACGCGGTCACGGGTACGATCACGAAGGCGGTCACTTCTGCTGCTATCACGATCACGGTCCCTGCTTAAGTCGCGGCGATTACTGCGGTCACGAAGACGGTCGCTGGTTCTGATGGTCCAGCGGCGATCACGGCCGGAATCTCTGAATCTGCTGCGGATACTCGAAAAATCTCGGTTCCACCATTTGCGCCAATTCCAAGGGCGATGTCGTTTCCATCGGAGACGTTCAATGAAAATACCTCTATCCAACCATGACCATCTCGGACCATAATCGGAAGGAACAAATCGAGTTATGGGAATCACTCTTGACAGACACGTTACAACGGGCTCCGATTGCTCATCTCCGATGAAAACTTGTGCCACCAAAAAGGAACCCTCAGGGGTGCCTTGCTTAATCATCTCACTAAAATCTTGTTCTGGATCTTGTCCGATAAGGCCTACGTTGTCAGCCAAACCGATGCTCTGCAAATTCCTTCGATCGTTTTGGTCAGGGAAGGAAAAAAGTAAACCTTCAGGACCCGCATTGATCACCCCTAATTGGATTATATGGCCTTCCAAAGCCTGATTGGTCGTGGCTTCTGAACAAGCCGGAGGAAAACCTTCAACCACCACCGCACCTGCTGCGCTCGAAAATATCAACAGGCAAGCACCTGAAAATAATAGTTTATTTACAGTTGAGAATTTATTCATGACTAATACCTCACATTTACTGAAGATTACTCTATATAACTTCAAGTTTTTACGTATTTGCATACATAACTATTGTTGTGAGAATTTTGCACGAAAATATACCCAATAAATTTATTAAATATTTCGTATGGTTAAAAACAATCCACTATTTGCGATAAATTCCAAGTCATCAATAACACGAAGGGCCGGCCTCTGTGCCGGCCCGCTATTACCTAAAACTTGCCCGCTCGCACTTGCGCCGCAATATTCCGATAGGCCAAACATGCAGCGGAAAGATCCTTCACCAAAACATGTTCGTTGTCCTGATGAGCAAGATCCAAAGAACCCGGGCCGATTAACATAGCGCGTCCCACGCCGCGCAAATAGGGTGCATCGGAGCCAAAGCCTGCAATAAAACTTTTGAAACCTTGGGGCACCACATAGGAAAATGGCTCGCTTACTGATTTAATGTCCATGCGCACCTGAGGAGCGAGCCTAGATTCAATGAGCTTAACGATTTGCTGCGATGCTACACTTAAGCGCATGATGCATTTCGCGATGGCCTGCCCCGCCAGCATATTGCGCGCGCGGCCGCCGGACACTTCTCCGATGTTGAGAAAAGTCTCTCCGAATAGTTCGTCGCAGGGCCAAGTAATCGCCAAGAGTTCATCGAGGCATTTGATTAAATGGTGAACAGCGGAATCACCCAGATGTGGCAAAGAGCTGTGCGCTTCTTGCCCCACCGCCACCAGATCAAAAACCAGACTGCCCTTTTGAGCGCTGGCCGCTTTTAATTCAGTGGGCTCGCCTACCACTAAAAAGTCAGCACGACCGGCCAAAATTTCATTGCAAGCTTTGGCCCCGTCGCTGGATTCTTCTTCCCCCACCGTCAAGAGAACCGCGATGTCATCAAAACCGGCTTTATGCTCTTCACGAAAAGCCATGAGCATGGCGGCTGCAATTCCCTTCGCGTCACAACTGCCTCGGCCCCATAACATTCCGTCTTTGAGGCTCGCATCGATGAAAGGTGGGACAGTGTCGATATGGGTGCAAAATATGACCGAATAACGGGGCTTTTTCTTGGCATAAATCAATAAATTAAAACGGGTGTCATCGTCGCCAACGGGAATTTTTTCCGTCGATAATCCATCACACCAGGCCAGCAAAAACTTAAGCACTTCGCCTTCATGATAGGTGAGCGACGGAATGTTACATAATTGAAAAGCAAGCTTGGTAATTTTTTGCTCTAAGTTAGGCTCCAAGATTACTTGCTCCGAAAATATCAAACTGTTCTTGGTGAAAAGACCCGCGAGGCCGAACGGTAATTTGTTTTTTAATCTGCTCTTCTATTTTAGACAAATTATCATGCTCTTCGCCGTACACCAAATCCACCACTTCCGGGTGAGCATGCACCACAATGCTCGGCTCAAAAAGATTTTTTCCTCTGGTTAAGAGTTCACGAAAAATCTCATAAACAATGGTTTGTTTCGATTTAAGAGTGCCTTTGCCGTCGCAATAAAAACAGGGCTCACACATGCGGCGCTCAAGGCTCTCGCGCGTACGCTGGCGAGTCATTTCCACCAAACCAAGCTCGCTAATTTTCACCACATTGCAACGCGCGCGATCTTTTTTAAGCGCTTCAATTAAAGCACTCAAAACTTTATCGCGATCCCCTTGAGTCTCCATATCGATGAAATCGACAATGACCATGCCGCCGATATTACGCAAACGCAACTGATAAGCCACCTCTCGCACGGCTTCAAGATTGGTTCGAATAATAGTGTCTTCGAGATTTCTTTTACCAACAAAGCGTCCCGTGTTCACATCGATCACCGTAAGAGCTTCCGCTTGATCGATGATCAAATAACCACCCGATCGCAGCCAAACCTTGCGGCTCATGGCTCTCGCGATCTCCGATTCAACGCCAAAGCTTTCAAAAATCGGCTCCGATCGTTCGTAGAGCTCAACTTTTTCACACATGGGTTGGTGAAAAATCTCCAAGAATTTCATGGTACGTTGATAAGCTTCTTCATTGTCGATAACGATGCGGCTCAAAGACTCATGGGTCATATCACGCGCACATTTGAGCAAAATATCCAACTCAGGCTGCACCAGCGCGGGCGCGTTAATTTTCTTTACCCGATTTTGCACTTCGCGCCACAGTGAAACTAAATATTCGCAATCGAGCAAAATCTTTTCATCTGAGACGCCTTGCGACACAGTTCGCGCCACAAAACCACCCTCTGGAGGTTTTTTCTGCGACAATAGAATTTTAAGACGTTCGCGCTCTTCATCCTCGCCAATCTTGCGACTGATGCCGACATGATCATAATTGGGCATAAAAACGACGTGGCGCCCCGGCACCGAAATATTGCAGCTGATGCGCGGGCCTTTCGTACCGATAGGATCCTTAGTCACTTGCACAAGAATTTCTTGCCCAGGCTTTAGCAGGTCTTCAATTTTATAACGCTCTTTAGGACGACGCTTTTGTTTTAAGAGGGTGTCATTGGGGGCAGGATCAACAGATTTATCCTCAGCCTCAGCATCGACCACTTCCTCCCCTAAGGCCCGTCCCTGCTCTTCTAAAGCATCATTGGGATCGAGACTGGGTTGTGATCTAACCACGTCCCCCACATACAAAAAAGCAGCTTTGCCAATACCAAGCTCGACGAAAGCCGCTTGCATACCGGGCAAAACCCGTTGGACTTTGCCAAGGTAGATATTGCCCACTAAGCCCCGGTCGGCATTGCGTTCAATCATCAGTTCCGTCACCACGCCGCCCTCTAAGAAGGCGATCCTGGTTTCAAAAGAGGCCACATTTACAATCAGCTGATCACTCACGCTCATCCCTACCACGTTATTTGTCTAAAATCCTGACGCTACATATGTCGGCGTCCTCGCCCTCTCGGGGCTTGTCCCATACTCGTACGCTTCAGATTGGCGATCGATTCGATACGTCGCTCAGCCAAGGTATTAGCCGCTTGAAGCGTAGAGATGTTTTCACCTTGAGCAATCGTTAAGACCTGGTCAACAATATCGTAAATAGTGGCAGCTTGAGCCAGCGCATGGTCCCGATTATAGCCATCCAATTCATTTGAAACGTTGATCAAACCACCGGCGTTAATAACAAAATCCGGCACATAGACTATTTTCTTAAGGTCTAAGGCCTGACAATCGCTTTCTTCCTGAGCCAGCACGTTATTTGCGCAACCCGCCACGATCTTACATTGCAGACGAGTAATATTCTTTGCATTGATAGTACCACCCAAAGCGCAGGGTGCAAAAATATCGCAGGGCACATCGTAGATTTCATCTGGCCTTACTAACTTTACCGAAGCGAACTGGTGACGCACTTGCTTTAAGCGATCCTCATCGATGTCGGCCGCGAAAATAATCGCACCGGCGGCCTCAAGATGGGCAATCAAATGAAGACCAACCTGGCCCACACCTTGTAAAACTACAGTGCGCCCTTTGAGACTGTCACTGCCAAAAGTTTTATTGAGAGCAGCCCGCATGCCATGATAAACGCCTAATGCCGTCACCGGACTTGGATCGCCCGATCCGCCTAGGGCATGGGAAATACCGGTCACATAGTCAGTTTCCATGCGTACCCATTCCATTTCACGAACCGTCGTCCCCACATCTTCGGCAGTAATATAGCGGCCACCCATGCCGTGAACGAAGCGACCAAAGGCACGAAAGAGGGTCTCTGATTTCATGGATTTGGCATCGCCGATAATGACCGCTTTGCCACCACCCAAATTGAGGCCGGCCACTGCGGATTTATAGGTCATCCCGCGGGAGAGACGCAGAGCATCGCGCAAAGCATCTTCTTCGCTTTCATAATTCCACATGCGGCAGCCACCAAGCGCTGGGCCGAGTACCGTATTGTGGATAGCTATTATAGCCTTAAGGCCAGAAGCCTTATCAAAGCAATATACTACTTGCTCATGTTCTTTAGTTTTAATTTCATCAAAAATGCCCATTAATTGACCCTATTTTTTCTCGCTACTACTTCACTAAAGCTTAATAGCCCGCCACTTTTCGTGATCTACCTCTAGCGGGACCATTACAATTTGCCAGGGGGTTTGGTTTAGCTTACCTGCAGAGCTCGTCATCCCAGAACAAAGGCCCGCGAACAATAATCAAAATGACCGCTCGAGGCAGGACCGCGCATTCCTTGCTATTAAGCTATTGTCAAACTAACAATATTCATCCCCGCCATAAGCCCCATGCCGATATTTTCGACCACACTGACGGTACTTAGTGGAACATTGAGAATGGTGCCCAGACAAGCGCAGCGCAAATCTAAGCCCTTCATAATGCTACGGATAACCCCAATCGCACTAAGTGTCATGACAAAAAGTGTGAAGGAATTAGTTGCGAGTGGCTGCACCTGAGCGAGGTAGGCAAGGCCCAAACTAAGTTCAATAAAAGGATATAAATAGGCATAAGGTCTAAAACGCATTGCAACAATGTCATACTTTTGAAACCCGTCGGCAAAGCCGACAATATTAAAAAGCTTGAACATTGACAATAAACAAAAAAAGAAACCCATGAAGCCATTAGTGTAGGTTGAAAAATCAATTTGAGCGCGATTTATCTCGATTGCCAGGGACATGCTCAAGGCAATAAAGACCACAACCAACAAAGGGAGATAATTTTTTATTTTATCCATCATATCTTCGACCATGATTTAACACTCTCTATATCACAATAGTTAAACATATCCTCTCATTGCGCAAAGATTCTATTTGCTAGCTTTTTATTTAGGCAATAAAGAACGCACGGTATTTCGCGTATGAGAACCTAAGGCTTTCATGAGGCTAAGAAACTCTTGTTCAAGTTTAGTCGCTGCTATTTTATCATGGGAAAAAGCAATCCCTCGCAAGTTAAGCGTGGGATCGGGGCCTGGAAAAATAAAAGATGGGTCGGTGACGTACATGCTGGGCAAAGCCTTTCTGAGCAATGAATCCGTCGTCTCGGCGCGGGCCAGGGAATGTGTGGTTATTATCTGGCGAGCATAGGAATTATCGAAAGCCGGATATTGTTGATCGTGACTCACATCACTCAAGGCAAGCTCCAAATTTTTATTATGGAGAATAGCTCTTATGGATTCAAACTGAAAATTCTCAAGGGCCAAATGGCGATTGGTTAATAATTGTCGCAAATCCGCGGCCTGTTTGTCGACACCAATGATTTCTAAGACATTGGTCCAAACCAATTCTGCCAAAGAAATTCCTGGAGCTAAGGTGGCATGATAAGGCTGGCTCAAATCCTGAAGGTAGTGCAGTGCCCAGCCCAAAAATCGATAGCCCCAATAGTTATGACCACGAGCGAGCGCGAAACGAGCAAGACTGAGGAAAGTATAAATGCGATATTCAGGATAACAGCGGCTCAGCCATGGAGCCCCCCAATATAAAATCGAGGCTTCGTGAAAATAGCCCATGTGAAATGGTGCCTGGCTTGAATAAGACAAAGTAGGATTCCCAAAAGGCTGCTTGCCAAAACCCATAACGCGTCCATACCAAGTCTGATTATCTTGCCAAAGACCTAAATCGAGCCCGTGATCCGGCTCTTCGGAAGCAGAAACTAAAATCTCTAAGGCAGACACCTGCTCGCATGGCATAATTTTCTCAAGCACAGGCTGCTCGGTGCGCATTAAGATCAAAGATGACAAAGGCGCCGCTAAAAGTTCCTGAGCGCTAAAACTATTTTTTATCCTATGTGCCACGCCTGAGGGGTAGAGCAAGAAATTGCTATAGCTTATGTCGGGGTTAATACGCAGAGCCATCAGGAATTTCTTAGTCAAATCAGGATCAGCTGCAGTGGTCGCTTTAAAGACCAGACTTGGAGGCAAGCTTGGATATTTCTTAATATTATTTTTGGCCCAAAGCTCATGCTCCCCTAAAAGCACAACTAAGGCATCTTTTTGAGCCTTAACAAAACTATCCAGAGATTCAGGAATAATCGTCGCTTCCTGGCTCACCTGAGGCCAATCGCGCAAAGCGGCATAGGTCAACAAATAATGCGCTTCCCAAGCACCGATCGACTGGCCTAGAAAAAACATCGCAAAAATAAGTATGAATCGCAGCATGGCTGATACCTAAGACACGCAGCCTATTTGGCAACCAGGTACCTAATTAATAAGAAGAAATTGTTTTTGGGGATGTGGATTAGGTCAGCCAATTTCTTACTGCTCTATTAAATGGTCGTTTATAGCGACCATTTAGTTTTTTAGGCTTTACAAATTCCTCTCATTTTTCTTATGTTCAAGATATTCGTTGAGTAATCCTTGGCAGTTTGTTTCGCATCCTTCCACCATCTCTGCGACCTCGTTAAAAATACGAGTATTTTTATCCTGAGTTATTATAATTTTCCTCAAGAATGCATCAAAGCTGTCCGCATTTTTACAAGCTGCCATATATTCTTCGTTGGAAGGAAATGCGACAGCTTCCTGCCCAGAGCTCATAAGAATTATATTCATGATAGCACGGGCCACACGGCCATTCCCGTCATCATGAGGATGAAGTTCGATATAGTGTTGGTGAAAATAAGCAGCAGCGGTAATAGCATCTTTTTTGTAGAGTTTAAGAGTTTCTTTTCTTAAACGAGAAAGATGTTGAAAGAATTCTTGAGGAGTATAGCAAGGAGAAGTCGCAAAATTTTCACTGAGGACGAGAAATTCATGAAATTTATTATTTCTAAATATCATCTCTACCGCCATGCCCATGCGTATATTTAAGGGCAGTTGAGCAATATCATTAAGTTTCGATGCCTGCATATCCGGCATGAGTTTTTTCAGATGATAATTTAATTTATCAGCATATTTCACTAGGGACTGATAAGAATCCATCAAATATGGCCGAAACTGAATAATATATTCTTTCCATTCTTGAATATCTTCCAAAGGCGGGAAATTAGAATCTATTCGGATAATCATCACACTATCATTATTTCTAAATTCCTGTGATTGGCCATATCCATTAAATAACCCATTCAATAATTTTATCTGAGCGATGAAGTCATTATCGGGAAGTGCAAAAAGTTCTTTCACAGGATTATTTTGTAAAAGAAATTTTTCTTTAATATAGTTCCATGCCGCACCTGAAATAGTTCGTTCGAATAGCTCGCTCTCTTTATGAGAACCATCAAACTCATAGGCTCTTTTATACGCTTGATCAGGAAAACATTGATATTCTCCATCTTTTGAGAAACGAAAAAAATTATACTTTCGACAATCTTTTAAAAGAGCAGCTTCACCTTTTTCCCACAAACCATTTTGTGCAGAAAAAATTCCCGGGTGCACACATCCTTCCACAAACTTATTTATTTGCGTGGCAGGGAGAAGCCCGGGGCGAACCACACAAGGTACATCGGGAACATCGTGCACAGACCAAGGATAGGGCAAAGGTTCTTTTTTTAAGCCCTCAGAGGGAGGAAGCTTAGTCTCGGTGCTCGGGACACAACACCAATATGCACCGAAGCAAGCAAAACCACACATCCCACCTGAGCAGGCGTGGAACAGCGAAAATAATTGTGCTGGGAATTAACCTCTTTAATACTTTCATTGGAGCGCTTAAAAGCTTCATCTTGCTGTTTTAGTGTTGCCTCGTTTGAAGGAACAGTGCGTCGATGTGTTTTTCTTCGTGCTGCCTGTGCCGTAAAAGATAAACATAGAGAGAAAAAAGCTATAGAAAACCATTTAAGTAGAACAAATTTCATAGGCTCACCTCTATTTAGAGTCAATCCTTATCAATATAATTGATTATTTCCGTCGACAAAGAGGGTTAGAATATTTAATTAAATAATGGCCCTACCCCTCAGGCTTTGAGCTTTTTTAGGCAAATCAAAGTTTGGCTATTATGATTAGGGCTTTGGAAGCACGAGATTTGACTGATTTAGCGCCATTAAGGCTGCTCCGCTTGGGTGAATCGCGGTATATGAGGTGGTCTTGAAATCTCGCTCGCTCCCCCAAGATCCATTAGGACGCTGAAGAGAAAAAAGGAATTTTTCTAGCTCCTTGACCCGCGGATCTTGTCCGGGATTAAAAATTTTGAGGCACAGAATATATTCGGCAAATAAATCAAAATCACCTAATTGATTTTTAGTTTTCTCGAACGATGATTCAATATATGCTTGAGCCTTTTTTCGATTTACTCCATCGTCAATAGGAAATTCCCCGTAATTGGTGAGCGCAAGTACAACATGAGTGACTAAATAGCCTAAGGAGCGAAATTCCTCCCCCACGGGGTGCTCAGTGTTGTAATTAAAATTCTCAAACTCCTTCAAATACTTCTGAAATTTGTTGGGAGGAAATTCCAAATCGGAGTCTTCAGCCTTGGATAGATAATAATGCAGGAAAGATCCCTGCACGAGGAAATCAAATATATCTTGATATAAAGAATCTTTGATTGCTTTAAGATATTCTTCATCATCATCTTTATAAGTGGCTTCTAAGATTGGTCCAAAGTTCTTTTTATAGAATTTAAGGTAGTTCTCTTTAAATTCCGGATGATGATTCAAGGATTGAAGAATACCAATAAAATGCCAACGAGATTCTTCATCCTTCTTAAATAATTCGCTTAATTTTTTCTCAGCCCGCGCCAGACTATGCTTGGCCACCAGGCTGACCACTTCACCTTGGTGGATCCTGTCTTCACTTCGACTAAGGTTATTTAAGAGGAGCATAAAATCGGAAAAGAAATTATCAAAATTTTTATCGTCGTCAGCCAGACTAATTATCCAGTGAATGCCGGCAAGAATGGAGCGTTCTCGCTCAGAAAGCTGAAGTTTAAGTTTTGCCCGAATAAGTTGTTCTTCTTCGGCATAATGCTTAAGTTGTTTAGGCTTGATATGAAGAGGTTTTTTGATAAAAGCTTTATATTCGGAAAATGGATCATATTTATGATATGCATAACCCACCGATATAACCACAGCACTAAATACACTTAAAATAGCCATGCTTTTGATAAAAGTTTTAATCGACATCAAATAGGCCCCATAAAAAACCTTTATATATACTATGCTTGATTAATGCGCTTCGCAAAAAATCGCCCATGCGGCGGCTTCTGCTTTGGAGCAAGCAGAAATAAGGTAGCCCGACTCTCTTGCTAATATTCCTTCTTATCGCTGATGACTTGGTTCAGCTGAAACCGCAAAAAGGGCCAGCGTGGGGATGCACATTAGTATACCAAATATGGGCAGATTCAAAAATATGGCAATACCAAGATGGAGGAGGCAGGTAGCGAGAACCCACCAGGGTCGAGTTTTTTGAGGCCACACCATGACAATATAGAAAGTCTCGATAGCCATGACGAGCCACCCGCCGAGCATGGGAAGAAAGGGAAGCTCAGCCAACCAATGAAAATCGACGATACTATAACCTGGGGTATTAAGCGCACTCCAAAGAACTTCTCCATTCCACCACTGTGGCCCACTTGCCTTTTCCACACCGCTAGCAAAATAAGAAATACACATGTGCAACTGAAGTACGCGCAAGCCAAGGCGAGCCTGATAGGAGGGTTGTCCCGATACTCTTTGAAAGAAGCGATCAAGGGAAAAGTTATCACCTGAAGGCATCCAGATAAGATAGAAAAGAAAAAAATGAGCGTACATGTCAGCGCCATATGCGCCGCTATAGCCCGTATTCATAAAGGACCAGTTCAAGAACCAAGCAAGAAATGCGGCCATGCGAGTAAAGGAACCGCACAGAAGAAAAATTAAACTCGCGACATAGATAATACCAAGACCAGTCAAGCTTAGATTTACGCCTATTCCCACCTCTGATAAAAGATCGACCAGCCCGTTGAGACGAGGTACTGAAGGGTCATTGAGGCTGTTGCTTACTTCCCCCTGCACAAAACCAGTGGGAGCAAAAAAATCGAGAAAACTCTTATGCATGAGAAATGCTTGCACAAGCAGAATCGAGGAAAGTCCAATGCGCAGGGCCGCTAAGGGCCGAGCCGATGCGGGTTTAAAAAAGAAATTGGTGATACTTGTGAGACTCGCCCCGTGTGGCAGCGATAAAGCTAGACTCCTCATTATTGCATACCTCCACTTTGCTCTGTTCTCGCGAAGCGCGCTGCATAGCAATCCGACCAGCGCGCTCGCTCGCCTTGTCGGTATTCCTCCATAGTTGTGGGCCAAAATTCTTGTACGTGAAGAATCACTTCAGCCGCATGGCTGTGTTTAGAAAATATAGCTGCGGCCAAGGAAGCAGCCAGCGGCTTTCGAAAATTGGCATCCTCGGCATCTTCACTCGTAAACTCATCGTAAATTCCCCCAAGACGCGTTTCTACTTCGCGAACCGCGTTAGGCGCCAGAGAAATGTTCTCGATTTTCGCGCCACTCGGGTCAATGATGTCAAACAAAGCCCGAGTTTTAGCGCCAATTGACGGGGCAAAAAAGCCATAACTACTATCGGCCCCAGAAGCCTTTCGGTAAAAATCAATGATGCTTTTACCCGGCACTGTGTCGGCAATATTTATATAAGAAGCGCTCAAAGTCACTAGAGCCAAATGAAAAATGGTACATCCCAATAATGTAGCTTTACAAATTTTGTCTCTCACCCGCTTTCCCCTCCCCTTCAATTTTTCCCAAGTACTTCACTTCGTCGCGCGAAACCCGGTAAACATCACTTTCTAAATAAGCTTTTTGTTGAAAAATATTAAAATGCTGGTGGGTCAAAAAGGCATAAGCCTCCGCACTGCTTTGATTGGCGCGCAAAAGCGCGGCGTTAATGAATTTTTTCAAATGTTTTGATGAGCCAAAATAGGTGAAATAATCCAAATCTTGGGCCACAGCATCATCTTCGCACAAACCAGTTCGTGGCAATCGGCGCAAGCTTTGCCCAGCATCTTTGACGAATAGATTGACACAGTTGCTTTCTTTGCTGGGCTCCAAGTTCAAATTTTCGAGAGAGTCATGTAAGTGCGCGGGATCAACCGATTGTTGGCTGGGGTTCAAGATCACAACTCGTAGGCGAGATTGGGTATCGGGGGTTGGCGTGGCATACATGCCCCACCCAAAGAAGCGCCACGACGATATTCTAATGTTTTTTACCATGACGATATGAAAGGCGGGCCAAGCAAGGAATATCCCAAAGATAATGAAAGCAAGTTTGCGACGAAAATTTCTCACGGCCTGAGATATTGCTCCTAAATCCATGGCTGCACGACCAAAAAAACACAAGCTAAGCTTGGATAGGTAAAAGGAGCCAGTCTTGGCACAAACAAAAAAAGCACAGCAAAAGCCGTGAAGGCAAAATCTATTTCGCCGGAAAAATAGCTCACAAAACTCTGAAAAATAAAAAGGCTTACTATTCCTAGAGGGCGAAGCTTCGGGCTGAGCAATGAGAGCGGCAGCACTATTTCTACGATAATCGTCAGCCACGACAAGGCCAACAAAATACCGATCTGTCCCTTGCTAAACTCAAAGACACCTTCGGTACAACAGGCCAAGGCTTCGGCATTGGTCCCGAAGCCAAAAAATCCAAGGATGTAGTGGAGGTGCTGCCCTAAGGTGGTTTCATTGGAAAGAACTTCAAGCGCAAAAAACTCAGCGTTTAAATAATAGCCGTCGAGAAGTTTATGCACGCCCGAATAAAACCATACTGACAACATGAGGAGTTTGATCATATCCGCGCATGAAATCCCGAAAGACTTTGAGTCGTCCTTCGGGATCAGGCACATCAGAAGCAGGATCCCAAATTCTAAGCCGCCGTGGTTGATAGTAAAAGGCCACGAGCGCCAAGATTCATAAAAGGAAAGCCCCAAAATAACCCACAATGCTGAATGATAAAAGCGCGGCAAAGCGGCCACGACTAACAGTGAAAAAATGGCGACGGTTCTGGCATTTAGGGACCAATGTATTCCGTCGACAAAAGCAAAAGGCATTGCAATTTTGAGGGAAAGAAACAGACCGAATAAGCGCAACGCACTTTTCGCAGCATTATCTTCACTAATGCTGAAGAGGTGAGGAAGCGAATCTAGCCAATCTGGTCGCACAATCGGATAGGTGTTTGCCACTTCTCACCTCCATAGAGATCAGGAATTTTCTAGACTAACGATGTCTTTCCCATCCACCATGACGTTCTCTGCCGCCATGACGTTCTCTGCCGCCGTGACGTTCTCTGCCACCATGACGCTCCCGGCCGCCATGACGTTCTCTGCCACCATGACGCTCCCAACCACCATTACGTTCACGTCGTTCACGATGTCTGCGTTCCCATTTGACTTCTTCTCTTGCCGCAGTGCTTTCCATTACTTGTTCATCAAGCAACTTAAGGCTGCTCATTGGAATCGGCTGGTCCCCAAATCCGTCGGCGCTGGCAACCCCAGCTGTCACAACGAATCCAGCGATGATAGCCACCCAAAGGGCTTTAGCTTTCATATCTACTCCTTCGCTCATGAGTCAAAATGACTCACAATGATGAGAGCATATGTCTATTCCAATTGTGGGTGCAAGTTGAAAAATAGTTAATAGCGAAGAGAGCCTGAATAGGCTCCCTGTTTCTTCTGACTAGTAAAGGGAAAAGTGATTTTAAGAGTTATTGCAAAACTTTCTCAGGCAAGTTTCATTCACTCTCTTTTTTCTCTAAAATTGATCTGGAAGCGGCGCAAAATATGCTAAGCATCTTTTCCTTGCCTGATAGGCTTGCCTTGAGCTCGCGCTGTTTTTCTTCTTCAGCGCCGACAATCTCATAGTTAAGTTGAGCAATCTCTTTTTCTAGGCCTCTCACTTTCACTACCATTTGACCATTTTTAATCCTAAGCTCCACTTCACCAATTTCTTTCTTTATTCCCTCGAGAAAAGCCTCATCCATGTCTTTATCATTCAAACATTTTGTAAGAGCTTCTTTTTGCGAACCTAAATTAAGCAACTCTTGATGAGCTTCATCTAAAGCGACAATACTGCTTTGTACGGTGAGGGCTAAGGGCTCTTTTTCTTTTATTAATTGAGCCTGATTATGAGTTTTACATACTGCATTTCCTGCCTCAATTACTGCTCGACTATTGCCAATAAATGTTTCAACCTTCTTTTTGCCATCGCCTTTTACTAATTCCTTTGCATCCTGCAAAACCGTGCCGCTGGCGGCACTATTGGCAATGTTAGTAAGACCATCTTTCACGTCTGCTACTTTAGCGACCAACTCAATTCCATCAACCAAAGTAGGTACAACTCCTTTTTTGTAAACATAATCAAACGCTCCCCAAAAGCCACTATTAGCATATGAGATGGCGCTAGAAAGCACATTTTTACTCATTTCAAGGAGGCGACTAGCAAAATTAAGTAACTCAGTCCCCATCTCGTTATCTTTAAATTCTAAATTTAAGATTATTTTATTGATGCTTGGATCTGAACTATAGAAAAATTCTTGGCCTAGACCAGGACTCGCAGACTTATCGCTACGTTCAATAATTAAGCCATAAACTCCGCTACTTTTTTTGTTAGGAGTAGCTTCAAATTTATTTAGTGGTATTTGAACAACAAATAATTCAGTGCCTGCTTTAGCTTCTTTGTCATAATCATAACCTTCGGTATGGGGATAAAACTTCAGCTCGAAGCTATTTAAATGTTTATTAACTTTAGTTTTGAGGCGCCCTCGCAAAGTTGGACCCTTAGACTCAATCCCATTTTCATAGCCCCTTTCTTCTGAAAGGGCATAATAGGAAGGCTGGCCACCAAGGCTTGAAAGAGTCTGGCTGAACAAATCCCTTCGACAATGCAAAACAGCGTGAAAATGTTTTTCACCGAGAGTAATCATTCCTTGCAATTGAGCGCGACTGCTATTTCCCTCATCTATTATTTGTTCAACTTTCTCGCTATCGCGTGGTTGCTCTAGGGGTTGCCCATCTTCACCCATAGGAATCAAGTCCACAAAGCCATCATCGTCTAAATCCGAGGCTAACGAGTTAAAAGAAATGGACAGAAATAATACTGATAGTACTTTATTAAATTTCAACATTTATTCACCCAAAAAATTTAAATCAAAAGATCATAAAAAACATATTCTACAATTCAATTCAAACCATAATAAGGGCCTAGCAGGCCCTTATTACTAACCAATACCAAATACTATGCTGCGGGTGGAACAGCCTCTGGATAAGCGGTAGTCCAAGCTGCTTTGACCGCCCTAGCTGTTTGCGCTAATTCTAAAAGCACCGTTGCATCTAAGGAATATATCTTCGTAGGGATCGAAACTAATTTTGATACGGCCCATTCGCTATTGGTGGCAATTTGTACAACATAATCAAGATAGGCAATATTGTTTTTTGCTATATCATCAGAACTGCCCATAAACTTATGGTAATGTTCAACAGCATTCTTTGAAGAGTCGACAGCCATTTTAAAATGCGGCACGGCTAAGGGATTTAACATCGCCACTTCATTAAGCGCCAAATAAAGCTCTCCCGTCGCAGCGAGGATGTTTAATGACATCATTGCTAAGTCGTAGGAAGAATCGCCATAAGAGGAACGAGCTAAATCATAGGCAGTCTTTGTAAAATAGGCACACGAAGCAGCTGCTCCTTTAGTCTTATTCACGGTATAAGCGGAAAACTCTTTAGCTTTTGAAATGCTGCTATCAGCAAGAGCAATTGCTTGAGCCTGACCTAACAGATGTCCCTCTTTAGCCCAGAAAAAACCATTCACATCGTCGACATTAGTCGGTTTTTGACCGGTTGACCCTAACATCAAATTTTTTGAGACAAAATTAATTCTTGCTTCGCCAGCGCGAAAAAGATTTGCATGGGGGACATGGATGTAGGCAATAGTGACTTTGCGCAAATCTGAAGCGCCAAAATCAGTGGTTCCTTCAGGACTTGGTGCAAAGAATCGGATAGCTAAGCCTTTCTCAGTGGCCTCAACATCGATGGGGCCTCGGAAATATTCTTCCTGAGCGAGATGGGCAGGAGCGTTTTCTTGGCCGAAAGTTTGTCGGTGAATTTTATAATAGGATGTTTTTCTCCTTCCCAGCCAGCTCGTCCATCTATTCAAGGAGCCATTACGAATGAAAATTTCTAGCGAATTATATTGAGTTTCGTATCCTACTTGGATGGGAGGTATAAGTCCTTTGAGTTCCACTGAACCGGAAATATAATACTGTAATTTTTCTTTGTCTGCTTTCATCTCAGCCATAGTTTTCGGCAAAGGAGATTCAGCGCTGGAAGAAAAAGATTGAAAACTTGATAAGAAAAAAAATGCAGAAAAGGCGAATAGCCTAAAATTCATTGCAATCATAATAATCCTTCCAAAAAATTCTAACTAAGTATTATTCATTACTTGTATGAGGAAAACATACTCGTGAATTTACGAGCGTCAATAGAAGCACAGCAATCTCCTCGCCATAAATAAATTTTCTTCAAACGTTATTTACTCCTCGCGAGCTTTTGCATCGCTGATGTGGCCTTTCTCACACCAGACAAATGATGCAACAAATTTATTATTCTCAGTATTGAAAATGGTGTAAAGCCAAAGTTTTTGGCCAGCGCTTCGTCGTGTATCACTATTTTTTGAGCGAGCATTAAATTTTTGCAACACCACTCTGGTCCGATTTGAGAGGCCATATAATTTTTCTATCTTTTTATTGGACTGATTCCAGTTCCACGAGTTTTCTCGAGGGAGATTGCTTTTATCAATTTTTACAGTAAAAAAACCCATGTAGCCTGTTAATAGAGGTTTCTCGGTAATCTGGTCCACGCGAAGGTCATGAAAGCAATTAATATTTGCTTCAAGAACACGAAAGGCGTCACTTTGCTCCCGTGTATACATAGCAAAACTGCACCTACAACCGAAGAAAAATATACTAAAAATTAACGGCAAAAAGAAATTATTTTTTATCATCATCCTCTACCTTTTTTTAATGTTTTTGAGTGATAAAATAATTTGACCTACTCAATCAATTGCTTCTGTCAATTGTGGTTCCTTAATTGATTCACTCTAAAATACCCTGAAAAATTAAACTTAAAACAACTCCTATACTCATTATCAGCTTGTTGAGATGAAGCATTAAGACATTTTTTGCCCTTCTTTAGGATCAAGGAAATAAAAGAAACAGTTGTTTTGTTTTTCTAAGTGAAACCAACACAAAAAGGAGTAACTCTCATGAGAGCCAAACGATGTAATATGTCGATTACGGCAGTATTTATAAGTACATCGCTAATGCTGCTAGCAAGCGAAATTCCTATGCACGAGGAGGATTTAAATTTCTTTTCGACCGAACTTTATTGGACAAAGGATGCATTAGTGCCTGAGGCATGTCCTCAGACACCAATTTATCCTTGCCAAGATGATGACTTTGCATTTGATAGGATCGTGGAATTTAAGGACGCGAAGTTTGAAGACAGGCCCGGCAGGCGGAAAAAAAATAATCATCAACAGGATTCGTAGAAGCAAAGCATGGATTGCCGGGCTACGCTCGCAATGACGACTGTTGTTATGGTGTGCTTGGCACGGCAAGGATCATTTCCGCTCGATTAAGAACGGTGGAACCACGGGGGCCAACTATTGTTATGGCGAGCACAGCGCAATAATGCCGTAATATACTTCGCTGGCGCTTCCTGATTGAGCCACTTTAAATGTCGCGTGCCCAACATCATTCGTAAGCTCCTCGAGGCTTATTAATAGACTTCCGCCAGGTTGGCATATTTTTATTTGCGTCTCGCGTTGGCCGTTTAGGTGTAAGGCGGCGGCGGCGGCCATGGCGCCGCTGCCGCAACTTTCGGTAAATCCCACCCCTCGCTCATAGACGATCGAGTGCTGACGAGCTCCTAAAATTAGGCCGATATTGAAATCAGCCCAGTCAAGATAAACTTTTTTAATTTCGTTAATAAGTTGAGCTGGATCCGCTTCATCGCTGGATAAAAATAATAAGTGCTGATTAGCCACGTTGGCCTTAAAAACCCTAGCATCGACCCTAAGGGAAGGAAATTGTTGATCGGCGAGGCGCTCGACGTGGCACTCACCCATTTCAATGTTCAAAGCATCGCCGCTCACGGTGCACTGATAAAGCCCTGAGCCCAGACTAATAACAAAGCTGGTTTGGCCGCTCAATTTGTTCCACCACTTGGCCACGCATCGTAAACCATTGCCGCAATTAGCCGCGATTGAGCCATCCGCGTTGATGACCGTCAATTCTAAGTGATCTTTCACATTCACGAGCAAAATGCCATCCGCCCCAATTCCTCGGTGACGATCGCACCAAAGCACTGCCCGCTTTACTAAAAGATCTATCTGTTCTTTTATGGATGAAACTAAAGATCCACCTTCAATAATAATAAAATCATTGGCATTGGCATGATATTTAACGAAATTGACGCGCTCGGGCGCACTAATCGATTGATTTGATAAATGAGGTAACGCATGCATAAAACACCTTTCGGACTTTGTCTGCTAACGCTCGGATTTGTAGCCGGCTGCGTCAGCTTAAATGGACCGCAGCCTGAAACTAAGGCCGAAAGCCCTTCCCCACAATACTGGTTAAAAAGCTCTCTTTTTGGCGGGAATTTTTATGATGATAATCAAATAACTTTAGTGGATTGCAAGCCTTTTTCCGCTATCAGCGATACTTCCACCATCGATGGCTTTAATCTCTACCCCCCCGCCCCAAACCATATTATCCCGGCCGGCACTCTGGTTGAGATTGCAGCTATCACTTATCCCACTGGGATGGCAAAATTTAAGCGACCAATTTATTCGCCCCGCGACAGCATTTGGGTTTACCTAAAAATCGCCAAGGAGCGGGGGCGTGTGAACCTTTTTAGGGAAAAGCCCCATGTGATGGTAATCCCTAAAAACATCACCACTGAAGAGCAACTAAAAACCTATTTAAAAAATTATCTAAGCCAAAAAGATCCAAATACCTGGATCCTCAAAGAAGCTTCTTTTATTCAGGAAGCGATTTGGCATAAGCGCCCTCTCGTCGGCATGAATAAAACTCAACTGCAGGCAGCTTTAGGCCCACCGCTTAAGAAACAATTCACTAAGGAACCTGATGAGGCCGCCCAGCAAGAACTTTGGCATTATGATGATTATTTTATTGCTCTCAAAGGTGAGCTGGTGAGTAAAATTAAGAATTTGAGTGCCTTGGAGCGTTGATGGCTGAAACCTCTCATGTCCCTAGTACCAATCCTGCAATTTTCTTTGTCATCTTCGGGCTTGACCCGAAGATCCAGCAAAATGGCGATGAGAAGAGATCCTCGGATCAAGTCCGAGGATGACGACTTAGGTACTTCGTTGACAAATATCCTCATGACGATTGCCGAGTTCCTATTTGCCCGTCAATTATGACCTCTTCAATGTTCAAAAAAAATATATTGGCTTATCAATTTTTCGTCGCTATAAAGCGAGAGATCATTGTGGAACTCAGGTCGCACGCTATGAATTTTCTTAAAGGTCTAATCAGCGTCCTCTTCTTAGTTTTGGCAGCGGGCTGTCAAAAATCATCTCATCCATCCACTAATTCCATCCAAGCCAAGGAGTCTAAGTCCATGAATATTGCTGCGAATACACTTATCGACGGTACTGAAGTATTTTTTATGCTTAAGAATCAAAGCGTGGTAAGCGCACAAAAAACTGCGCCTGAGGGTTTTTATGTGAAGGGTGTCATGGAAGGCGGTCGGTTCTCGGCTCAAAGTAATGTCCTTGGCATTGGGCAGCTTGCGACCAGTGGGCGTTATGGTTGGCTTGAGCTTAATAGTCGAGAATTTTTCCCGATGGAATCTGACCAGAAAGCTAACACGCCTTTTGTTAAGGGCTACATAACGCCGCAAGGTTTCGTGCCGTCGGAGCGGGAAGTTATTGATACGCCTTAGCTTGTTCAATTTTCCTCATTGCGAGCGTAGCGTGGATTGCCGCGCTACGCTCGCAATGACGGCTCAAAACCTTCCGCACTTTTGA
>CAYJDW010000041.1:0-8246 GCA_964368985.1 uncultured Myxococcales bacterium
AGTGGGCTTTTCGTTATCTTGACGGCATGGAAGAACAGCCATCAAAAGCCGCCGACCTCGGTAAAGCAGTCCATCAAGTTTTAGAGGAATATTTAAAAACCAATTCCATCAAAGATGAGAGCATTGAAGAAAAAATAGCTGCCCCGGGTCTCAAGTTTTTGCCTCCAGACCTCGATCCTTCTCACATTGAAAAACAAATATTTTTTGGCATCGAAGGTCATATATTTCACGGCTACATTGATTTTTATGACCACGTTGGGAGCCAAATATGGCTCCTTGGCGACCACAAAACATGTTCAACTTTTGCTACGGCTCTTACGCCCGAGGAGCTTAAAACTAACGTTCAAGCGAACATTTATGCTCAGTGGCTTTTCAAAGAAAAAAACGCGGACACCGTTCAACTCAAATGGATATATTACCGCACAAAATCTAAGCCAGATGCCAAAGTGGTTGAGGCTATTCTCACCAAAGAAGAAGCGGCCCGAAATTTCAAACCAATTCTTGAGACCGTCGATGAGATTAAAAAATTAGTTGAGAAAAAGACTAAATCGAAGGATTTAGAAAAAAATGAATCAGCTTGTTTTAAATACGGCCGCTGCCCTTATTACGTCGCATGCAAATACGGCGCCTCGACAACGACCGAACCCAACAAAACAACTGAAGAAGCTAGTAAAATTAGCTTAAAGAGTCAGTGCTCCCCTGCCCTCGAATCGTTTCATTTATTTATTGACTGTGCTCCCACCAAGGCAGGCACCGACTATAAACAAACGATTGAGCTATCAGAGCTTCTGAAACCTGTTTTAACTAAAATCCAACAAGAAAAGGAGCTAAGCCACTATCGACTTGCTACTTACGGTCAGCACGTCGGACTGATTGCACATTACTTGTCCGAGTATCTAAAAACTAACACCTACGACAACCAGACCGCTATTTTAAGCAGCCTCAAAACGCCCGAAGGGTGTGACACTCTTCAAACGCTAACGGCCGCTGCTGGCAAGGTTGTACGAGGTTTTTAGGCTATCACTTTCACGGGTGTGAAGCTTAAGTAATTTTTGTAAACTAGGGGAAAAAATCAAATGAGCGTTTTTAAAGGCATTGAACATGTCTCTGCCGAAGGCATGTCCAATCGGCAATATTTCGAAGAAGGTAATTATATCGTCGAAATCGATTCGGTATTTTTACACGAAAAAAGACTAAATGGCGGCAAACTTTTTATCGTTGAAACGACTGTCATAGAGAGTGATAATTCAAATATAAAATCAGGGGAACAAAGAAACTGGGTCCAATCCCTAGCTTTGCCCTCTGCCCTGCCCCGTATCAAATCATTCATAGGCGCCGCCATTGGACTATGTCCCAGACGGCAGCTTAATGAGATCAATTCGAAAGTTGACGCTGCTTTCTGCGATCAAGCCGTTAGTCAAGAAAATCCGCTCAGTGGTCGAAAACTGGCTCTTTCGTGCGCAAACAAAATTAGCCGTAACGGCAAAAATTTCACTCAAGTAATGTGGAGAGTCTATGAATAGAGATGATGATTTTCACAGTTATCGCAATATTCTAACAATTGATCCTGGTTATAGCTATGAGAATGGTACTGGCTTCGCTATATTTGACGGTAACACTCATAGACTAAAAGCATGCGGTCTTATCCGGCCATCGATCCCACACCTAGAAAAGCATGCCTCAACTATCGAAATTGCTGATGAAGTGAGAAAAAAATGGGAAGAAGAAGTTGGGGTCAGTTTTGATCCTAAAATAATCTGTATAGAGCATCCTCTTGCCTATTTTATTCATAATGGAATTCGCGTCACTTCCCAATCTGTTATCATGCTCGCCATATTAAGCACTCGAATCGAAGAAAGATTCAGTGCCGAAACAGTCTTACGTCCCTACCCTCATATATGGAAAAAGCAGGGGTCCGAAGAAGAAACTAGAACTCTTGTACTTAAAGCTCTGGGACAATGGAGCCTCACAGCTTTGAAAGAAGGACTTTCAAAGGTACCTCCTGATCTTCACCATAATATCTTCGACGCAGTCGCATTGGGACTATGGGCGATTAATCTCGATGAAGCTGACCAAAATAACCTCTGATCGGGAAATCAAAATAATGGAATATCAGATAACAATTAATCCAACCTTTGACATGTGTAGATGGCAAATTGAAGAAATGAATCCCGTCAGCGATTCTATCGAAAAAATTACTTGCGGAGAAATAAACCCTGAGAACTCTGCAAACCCTATCTCTTTTATTGCGGATGAGATTGTAAAAATTTGTTCTGTAGAGACAAAACAAAAAAGAGATTTAACAAATCTTAAATTTGACCTCAATGCTGACCATAAGAAGGAAAAAATAATTGGTATTGTTGATCTTTTCCAGCTCTATGGCTTGCTTTCAGTAAAATTAAACCCACTAAAAATCCAAATGTCGGCCTAAAGCGTTACTCATATCTCCAAACAATTATTTAAAAAGTGCCAACGCGTTGGCACTTTTTTTAGCAGAGTATTTGCTTTGCCGGATAAATCTGCTTTATAACTAAAGAAACGTTTGTCCGACGGAGTTAAAAAATGGAACAACAGAGTTACTCTATTATCACTATCGCCAATCAAAAAGGTGGCGTTGGTAAAACCACTGGCGTAGTCAACATTGCCTCTGCTTATGCAACAATGGGCAATAAGGTTCTGGTTATCGATCTTGATTATCAAGCAAACACATCTAGTCTCTTAAGAGTCAAAGAGGAAGCAGCACAAACTAATAAAAATGTGACTTTTGCTATCAAGAACAAAATTGAAAACCTCGAGGAGGTAGTAATTGAAACAGAGTTTGAAAATATCGATTGCCTGGCCGCAACAAAACAATTAAACCAAATTCCTGAACAATATTTAGGTCGACCAAATCAATTCCAGTTGTTGCACCCTATTCTACGCTCCAAAGACATAAAAAAATATGACCTCATATTGATAGATACCCATCCTTCGTGCGATGCCCTCTTTCAATCGGCATTATCAGCAAGCGATTATTATTTGATACCCCTTTTCCCCGAAGAAGACAGCATTGAAGGACTTGCGGACCAACTTGAAAAGGCTGAGGAAGTTAGACAATACCAAAATAGAATGCTCATGTTGCTCGGCTGTTTTGTTTCCAGTTATCAAAAAGATAATTCGACCCACAGAAAATATGATCTCCGCCTCAAAGAAATTTCTGAAGGTGGAAAATTCAAAGTATTTAAAACTCGAATTCCATTTAGTAAAAGCGTTGCTGCCGCTGCTACAGAGAAGAAGCCTCTGCATTTTTATAGACCGGCGAGCGCAGTAGCTTCTGCCTATACAGCACTTGCTGGCGAAATTTCCCCAGAACTTAAAGGACGTCGAAAAGGTAGAAGACATTCACCACCGGATTACAGTTACGTCAAAAATGCACCTATCCCATCAGACTCTTTTGAAACTGAAATAACTCTTTAACTCTAGAGGAAAAAACCATGACTCATACAGAATCAGCACTTAGTAAACCCAAAAGAAAAACTTCTTCAGATAAATTAGTCGACGAGAGTTTTAGTAGGCTTGAGAAAAGATTTGATGCAACTAACGAACCCAGAGAAGATATCGGCGAAAAGCTTAAAATGTCCGTCGGTAAAATTGTTCGTATACCAATTAACATGATTGAACTTAATGACAACGTTAGAAGTTTCATCGACATTGAAAGTGATAACTTTAAAGCTTTACATTCATCAATCAAAAAGCATGGCATACAGCAAAACGTCGTGGTCGAATTACAAGAGATTGATAATAAAGTGAAGCTTGTTTGCATCTCAGGCCACCGAAGAATTACTGCAGCCCAAATGATTGATAGCATCACGCACATACCAGCATTAATTCAAACCTATGAAAAGGAATCGCATAAACTAGAATTAGCTTTAGCTGAAAATATGCTGAGGGAGGACCTCCATAGTTTAGATATTGCTAATGTCTTTGGAAAACTTGTTAAGCAGGGACTCACTCGCGAAGAAATAGCAAAACACCTGGGCAAATCTGAGAAGACGGTCCGATATTATCTTAAGATGTCAGAATGGTCGGCAGATGCAAAAAAATTCATAAGAGAAAATGAAAATAAATTTCCTGCTAGAATCCTCATGAATAAATTCGCTTGTAAAAAATTTGAATCAGAGAATGAGTTAATAAAATCTCTTAAAAAATTCATTTCCAATAAGCCCCAGACGGACGAAAAAAACACCCAAAGAGTTGATAAATTCTCTCACGATTTAAGCGCATTCCTTAGTGTGAGAAATTATTCTGAGGAAACCAAGAAAGCTATTATTGAGACCTTAAGCCATTTTAAGCTTATTTAATTCTAAAAGTGCCAACGCGTTGGCACTTTTTTTGCCCCCTCATTTGCTCGGAGATATTTCGTGAGTAGTGCAGCACAAAAATGGGAAACTGGAGATTATACCCAACCACTATTCAATGCTATTTGCGAATATGTAAATTTGTTATGGCTGCAACTCCAAAAACATGAACCCTATAAAACTGATGATGCATCTAAATGGCTTTCAGATGTTCGTGGCATCTCCGAGCCCCGGCTTCATATCAGTTCGGGCTATATTAATTTAGTTGGTGATGATGCAGCTCTATTTGAAGAAGAACATCAAGAATTTATTAAAAACAGAACAGACAAGGGGAAAATCATAGCTGTCCCTTTGCGAGATGTTCATAGTGATAAGGTACAAAATCTTTTTCTTCGCACTTTCTCAAACGTAGACAAAGCAGAAAAAGCTCGTCTACTACCCAATTGCGGAGGATGGGGAAATTTAAAGGATGGTTTAAGAGCTTTCGGTTTCCCCCATCTCATAAATGATTTCCCCAATATCGTTCTCTGTGAGGGAATGGCCGATTATTTTGCGGCAGAATATTTACTAGACAAAAACGAAAAATACCTTGCCTTAGGAGCTGCCAATGCAGATGCTTTAATAAAATGGGCTCAATGGCTAGGAGAAACACAATATCAAGGATGCGTCCATTTTATCTATCAATTGGATTCAAATGATGAAGGAAAAATAAGCACTGCAGAAATTGGTCCTAAAAAAACATTAGAAGCTGCTCAAATTTTATTAAATGCTGGCGTGAAAGCTAAACCATTTGCCTGGTTCACTTATTTAAATCACACCACACGAAATTCCAATAATATAAGCGACCTTGCTGACAGTCTACAAAACGAGCGCATTAACAATGAATGTGGTTATGAACACCTTCAATTTATGTTCCAGCAATGCCTAACGGGAAAGAGATAAAATCATGGATGAAAAAAATACTAAACGACTCAACGAAGTGAAGCTATTAGATGAACAAATGCAGTCAATATTCAAGGGTGAAATCGATGTTTCTGAATTTGAACCCACTGCCAATAGTTTGGGAACGTTTTCGCGCGAAATTCCTGAAAGAGAATATCTATTCTACGAGAAAAATGCATTTGGTATAGAAAATGGCTTCTTGCCAAGTGGCGAAACCTGTCTTTTGGCTGCGGCCGGCGGATGTGGAAAAACTTACCTTTTGATGCAAGCAGCTATAGCAGCTGCATGCGGCGGAACTTGGCTAAACGCTAAGGCCAAGAACCCTATAAAAGTTCTATTCTTAGCCGCCGAGGAAAAACAAGATGAAATTGATAGACGCGCACAAGCAGTAGCTAATGCGATGGGTTTATATAAAAATACCAAATTGCTCGAATTAGCTAAAAGTAATCTTCGCTTGTTTGGTCGAGTCGGAAATAATGAGAGGCTCATGACAAAAGAAGGTGAACCTAGAGAATCTTATAAAAAATTAAAATTTTTTTTGGAGAAAAATCCAGACATAAAGCTCGTTATATTAGATCCAGCAGCAGATTATATGGCAGGTGAAGAAGAAAAAGACCCAGCACAGGCAAAAGATTGGACGAAATTATTATCAGCTTTAACACTACTTCCAGGGGCCCCTACAATCCTGGTGGCACATCACACGCGCAAAGACAGTAACGATAGCTCAGTCTTTAAAGCCAGCGAAAAAGATAAAATCCCTGATTTGGTAGCTGATAGTATTCGAGGATCAGGCGGCATAGTACAGAGCTTTAGATGGGCAATGCTTTTGGATCGAAGAGAATATGATGATAGGACAGAGAAAGTCTTTCTTCGAGTCGTTAAAACTAATTACACGGGAAAAAGCGGTGTACTTCAATTTGAACCAGATAAATCTAATGGTGGAATACTGAAGTTTAAGTCAGCAATTGAATACGATGAAGAAGAAAACAATACTAATAAAGCCTCTACTCCCAGTGAATTTCGCAAAAAAAATATAACCCACGAACCTGATCTCCACTTTGAAGATGATGATAATACCGCTCTAAGTGGTATTATTCCATTCGAGGACCTTTAAATGATTTTAGAAGCATTTGCAGAACTCGTCAGCAAAAACAGAAATGAAGCCAATTTGTTTTTTGAAAAATATCAAAAGCAAAGATTAAAGTTTTTCAAAAATAGAGTGGCAGAATTAAGTCAATTATATACTTTTTCAAAGGACGAAGAACATGCTCTATGGGGTGAGCTACTTGCAGCAGAACAACCTCAGGGAAATGGATGCACTGATACTATTAAAGTTCTACATACGCTTACAAAATTAAATATAGAAAATGAACTTATTGAAAATTCAGAAATTTATATGGCGTTTCTTGGTTGGCTAAAAACGTATTGGTCAAAAGCATGGCGAAAATATGCTGACGTAAACAAGTACATGCTTTCGGCGCGATTTACTATCAACAAAGAAAAAATACGCGGTGACAAGACTGCGAATCTATCTAATGCTGAAGATGAACTTATAAAAGAACTAAAAAAGGCTTTTCCTAAAGCCGAATCCTCAGTGCAGTTCAACTCAAGTCAAACGATAAATCTAGATCAAATTAAGGAGCTAGACTATCAAGTCATAAAATACTTTAAGCAACACAACATTGGGACAGCTACAAGGGCTCTCATAGGTAGCCTCACCAAAATTAGCACTGATGAAGCCTATAACTTAAAAAATAGATCAGCAGCGTGGGACAATCCTCTCTATTTCTGGCAAATGATCGCAGCTTGTCGATGGCTAGATTACACAAAGCGATTTGTGCATGAAATTCAGGAAAAACCTGCTGCACTAACAGTAAATATTCTTCGACAGATATCTAGCACTATGCGGAAAGGGAATAAACTAGATGAAGAAAACGCAAGCATAATAAATTCCAAAGGGACAAAAATTGCTCGGATAGATTTCACGGCCTGTATAAATATAATCACAGCAAAGAGCATATTACGATCTGGTATTCCATTGTTAAGTTCAGTTACAGCCTATTATGTGGTCACATGGCTATTAATTCAGGTACATAAACAATTTATAATGAATCATAAGGAACCAAGAAAAATAATTTTTGAAGGCGATGCCTTTAGAAGGCTCGGTGAAGCCTGCGGAGCAGGAACGGCTGATGCGACAATAGCAAAGTTAAGGAAGATAATCCCCGCATTATCCGGCTGTATCTTCCACTACAAAAGCCTCGATAGAACGGGCGAAGGAAATTTTCTTAGTTATCGTTATGAAAAAGCAATAGGAAGGAATGATTCAGTTCTTGAAATTGAGCTACAACCGATTGTTTGCCCAGGATTTGTAAAGTCTTTACCTACAGGCGGAATCCAATTTCAAGAACAAAAACAAATGATACCAATCTTAAATCTCTTCCCATTCTATGGAAAACGGAAGGATTTCTATGCCCCACAAGCTCATTTTCAGACAGAATTATTGATTGAGTTCAGAGCAAAAGCTAAAGAGCTTTATGAAAGGGGAGGGGTACATCTAAACGAAGCCACCTTATCTGATCTTGCCGAAAGATCTGAATTACCGTTGAAACTTATTAAACCTATTCTTGATCTATGGGTTGAAGAAAATTATTTAATCCGAACAGCTGATAATCTCTATAATCTTGGTGAGCGAGAAATAAATGCTAAAACGATGTTAGAGTTATCCGGAAAATATGAAGTTGATGGCTCAATATCGGGAAAAAAACGACTTCAAGCAAAACGAAAAAAACTTGCGTCAAAATAGGAATCTCTACCAATATTGATTTTCGATTTCGTATTTGGCGCATATTGACGCCATTAATTAGGAATCTCTACCAAAATATTTTGATACTTTGGAGAATACGGCATGGTATCGGCCTATGAATAGGAATCTCTACCAGAATTTTAAAGAATTCTCTTTTTTAA
>CAYJDW010000041.1:8346-23229 GCA_964368985.1 uncultured Myxococcales bacterium
GGCTTAGTTACGCCATGGAAACCTGTTTTATCCAAAAAAATAGGAATCTCTACCAGAATTTTAAAGAATTCTCTTTTTTAAGGCTTAGTTACGCCATGGAAACCTGTTTTATCCAAAAAAATAGGAATCTCTACCAAAAATTTAAAATCTAGTAAATTCGGGAGCTTAAGTGAAAAAACCTGTAACGGCACGGGATGGAAGGAGTAGCGTTATCCGCTTTCTCCCTTTCTTCCGAAATCGGCTACCGCCCCAGAAAAAACAAATACAGAAACCAAACATCAAAGAATTAGCTTCCTAGCCTCTGGTTTCTTGTTCAAGAGCCATATCTTTTTGTATGGGGTGTTTGGGACAAGACCCAAGCTTTTAGTAATTAAGAGCAAAGGTTCTTTTTTCCAATACTCATATGATTGTAAAGGTCTTAAAAGGTTTTTGTTATCGCAAACGTTTGCTGGGTGTTTTGGTTTACTAGTTGTTGTTAAAACCCAAACGCTAAAAATAGATTCAATACTTTGACTGCACTACATAACCCGGCTTATGATAAACAGTGTGATTGTTATCTCGAATACAGCCGAGCTCGGGGAGAAAAAAGATGCCAAATTCATCATTAACTGCACAACATAAGAATGTTGAGGCTAAAAGTACTCAATCTTTAGCTGGGTGGTGCGGCGCCTATTTAGCACTGGTGGTCAATGGTTCGTCGATTTCAACCTTGAAGGCGAAGGAGAGAGATTTGAAATTATTTTTAGAATTCGCCCAAAGCATAGGTGCAAATGACCGCCTGCAATATTGGACACCGGCACTTTCTAAGTCCTTTCAGTCCACCATGCTCAATACCTATAGTCCAGCTACCGTATCCAGAATAATGGCAACCCTTCGCCATTTTGCTCGTTGGCTTAAGGATAGAGTACATCTTGCTGCAGGTGACCCAATGCAAGGCGTTAAATCAATCAAACTCGACGAGCCAGCATGGAATGGCCTGAGTAAAAAAGACCTCTCCCAATTAAAAATGGCAGTGGATATTCGTTTGGCAGCAAGCAAGCGCAAGGACCAAAACCCACTTCTCGAGGCAGCAGTATTTTATCTGCTGCTCTACACGGGGATGCGCGAGTCTGAGCTGGTTAATCTTAACTTCGGCCAATATAGGGACCATAATGCGCTCATTGACGTACGTCGCAAAGGTCAACGAGTTTCTAAAAAGGTTCCTGTGCCTAAAGATGCTGCTGTCTATCTAGATAGGTATCTTTTGGATGAGGTCAGAAATCCTGATGAACCATTGTTCAAAACAAGGGGTAGCAACCGTCTGCACCGCACCGATGTTAACAATATTTGTAAGCGCATATCAATCCTAACCCCTGATAGGATCAAGCTTACGCCGCATATGTTGCGTCATACTTTCTTAAAGCGTGTAACTGACCAACATGGGGTTCATATTGCCCAAAAGCTAAGTGGTAATGTTTCAGTTAGGGAAATATTTAGGTATGCGAGGCCTAGTGAAGAAGAGAGTGCTAACGTCGTTGAGGGATTATTTTAAAGAATGTATTATCATGGTCCCACAAAGATATTTCTAAAAAGTCCCAGTTTGTTATTCGTCAAGAAATGATATTTGTATGGCATTAAGGAGCATAATATGCATGATTCCGATCAGTTTGACCCAAAGAAACATTCCATAATTTTTAATGGGATTGAAATCATGCCCAGTACTGAAGAAGAATGTACAGTCGAATATGATGCTAAGCTCGACAGTAGTGGAAAAATGATGCCCAAGCCCACAATAAAAAATAAAGCATCAATAAAAATACAGGAAGGGAAATTTTATCAAACACGATGTGGATTTAAGGCAAAAATTTATTCCATCAGTCCTCATAATGTGAATGGATTTATCCACGGAGCGGTTTTTATTCCTCCGCATCCAGCTTCATTTCCCGGCTGGACTACCTTGGAATGGGAATTAAACGGAACTTCACAAGGCGGCCCCAAAGATGGCAGTTGGGATATAGTTAAGGTTTGGCTAGATTAGCCATAACTTTCAAAATTCTTGCTTGGAGCTAAGCCCGTCTAGGACTGA
This sequence comes from uncultured Myxococcales bacterium, assembly GCA_964368985.1. Classification (GTDB taxonomy): domain Bacteria; phylum Myxococcota; class UBA727; order UBA727; family JABDBI01. The sequence goes on from CAYJDW010000041.1 coordinate 10,412, forward strand.
AACCCTGGTGAATACAGTTCATAAGCTCACAGAGAGGGGCATAGGGTTACGAGTGCTTTCCGGGCAAGGCGCAGCCATCGACACAACCACGTCATCAGGGAAATTAGTCTTTGGAATATTTGCGGCTCTTTCAGAGTTTGAGCGAGAGCTGATATCTGAGAGAACTAAAGCCGGTCTAGAATCGGCGAGAGCTAGAGGAAGAAACGGTGGTGCACCTTTCCGCATGACAGCAGCTAAATTAAGGCTTGCACAGGCTGCTATGGGAAAAAGGTAGGCTCGTTGTGTAAAGAGCTCTCAATAAGCCGCCAAACGCTTCATCGGTATGTTTCTCCTAGTTGCGAGCTTAGAGAAGATGGTGCCAAATTACTAGAAATGACCCGTTAAAGATTCTAATAATCTTCTTGTTGACGCATTTTTTATAATTTGCGTCTCTTAATCGCCCTGCGTTAATATTAAGGTTACTTAGGAGCTGATAGAATGGCCCCCGAAAAAAAACCTTCTGATAAACAATCCGGCCTTTCTCAAGAGACACTGGCGTTCATAAAAAATGAGGAAGTTCAAAGATTCGCAAACAAAATAAATAGAAGTAACCAGTGTTATCGGAAAATCCACATATGGACGTGGGGAATAGGTTTTTTGATTGTCTTTTGTGGCATCGGTGTATTTTATTGGACTGCATGGGATGAACAAAAATACCGCCAATTAGATTTAGTACAAAGTTCATTACACAACAAACTTGTGGCCTTGAATAATACTCTTGTTGCTATCTCTGAGCTCAAGCAAAGGCGAGAATTGTTGATTAATAACTGTATGAACGACAACTATGAAGTTAAGAAAGACATTTATGCCAATAGATATGCTTCTTTGTTGAAATTAGAAGGAATAGCATGGAGCGCTGGAGTAGAGTTTGGCGATGCTTTTATGGAAGAGGTCAATAGTCTGGTAGCTCTTGAGCCTTCGGATGAAGATTTGTGTGTTGTGAAAGCTCCTTTGCCATCGAATGAGTTAGAAGCAAAGATAGTAGCTATCAACCAAATTATGGAATTATCTATCAAAAAAGACAGAGATAAAATTGCTGCTCTTGATTTGTAAATGCTTGATATCGGCAGCTTAAATGATGATTATGTTATGTTTTTATCTCTCATGACGTGTAAATAAAATAATATACTCATTTAATAATATTAATAAGGCTATTGACGCGGCTTTTGGGTTCTATACATAAACACAAATATACAACAAAGTTGAGTTAATATGCTCGAAATAGCTTTAGTGACAGTGTTGGCCATTAATTTAATGGTGAGCTTCTATCTGCTGGATTAAATTCTATGATTGATGACAGCGACCAATTACAGTCTAAAAAAGATCAGATCAATAATCTCGATCTCTCCATGATCGCGGACGCAATGGCTCGTAGATTGAAATGGTTACCGTCTGAAGTAAACGAAACGTGCCGATACTATAAAAACTTCTTATTTCTTAAGTACAAATATCCTAAAGAAATGATTGTACCTTCGACTGATGTCGACGAAGTATGGCATAACCACATTCTTGATACTAAAAAATATAAAGCCGATTGCAAGAATATTTTCGGCAAATATTTAGACCATTATCCTTACTTTGGTATGGATGCCCACTCGACAAGAGAAGATTTATCCAATGCGTTTAAGAGAACGCAAGAATTACACATACAAGAATTTAATTACCCTATAAAGAGTACGACATACACAGGATTTTCACGCTTAATTAGGCGCTTTTTAGGCGACTAACTATTAACTAAGGAGTACATAAAATGAAAAAAATGCTATATAAGTTGTTGAGAAAAAAAGCCATTAAGCCAGCTGGTTGTTGGTGAAATGAAACGTTAATTAAATTTAGTTAACGAAAATTTCAGTTCGTATCTCCTGCATCAATGAAAAGCGATAAGGGAGATTTTTTCATTGCAACTTCAACTTCGGCTTGTTTTTGCCTCCATTCTTCTTCCGAGGCTGAGGCGGTGCAATAGTCTAAGGATTCATCCCATTTTAAGAAATTTTTTATCAGAACGCTCACTTCTGGTGATAAGAAGTAGGCATTTGCTCGTTCTCTAATTAACTTGTAGCGATTTTCGATTCTATCAATTTTTAATTTTAAACGTTGTTCAGTAGAAATCTGTTGTCCACAATATATTTCCGCTGTTTCCTTTCCTTTTCTAATAGTACTCATGGCATTTGAAATTGCGGCTATAATTTCATCTTTCTTATGTTTCGCATCGCGTAGAATATTAGCGGCCCGCTGTTGTTCGTCCCGTAAAGCCTGAGCGTCTCTATCTTCATTTTCAGCATATCCCTTTGCAACCAAAGCGGTTAAACTGAGCAAAACCGAACATAGAACAGAGATTAATGTAAGTCGTAAATTTTTGCACGTAAGGAAGAGACCTCTCTTTGAGTTCTTTCTTGGAATTCGTGGTCTATCTTTTGAAATTCTCGATCTGCCAATATTTTTTCATCTAATAAACCTTTTAGAATATAGTGTAGTTGTTCTATTTTCGGGTCGTGTTCTGGCGATACTGGTGTTGTCATACCTTTTAGGATAATTCACAACTGAAACTAAGAAAAATTTCTTCAAAAAATTTTAAAATTAAACGGGCAACTGGGCGTCTTCAATAATAATTAAACATGTCTATTTTTGATTGTAAAAAATATAAATTATTACAATTAAATTAACCGTAATAATTGTAATCAATGCAATCCAAAGTATCATTTGTTGCTCTGTTTTTATCTTATGATAGAGACCAAAACTCTTCGGTGCAAATAATTAGCTCAGCCATCATAAACACTCTCATAAGTTTGATCGTAAAATAAATCTCAAACAAATGGCTTCAATCCTTTACCCATCAGTTAAACTGCCCCAATGCAAAATATTTGGGACCAACAACCACAGGAATCATCCAAAGCCTTTGAGCGCTTCGCCCAATACCGAGACATGGGAGCAGGGCGTTCCTTGCGCAAGCTCGCCAAAGATTTAGAGCTCAACCCATCAACTTTGGCCGAAATCTCTAAAAAGCATAATTGGCAAGAGCGCATCGTAGCTTTTGATGCCTACATCGACAAGGCTAGCCAGCACAATCAAGTTGCTCAAGTAAGAGCAATGAAACGTCGGCAAATTACCTTGGCTTTACGAGCGCAAAAGGTAGCAGAAAAGGGCTTAAAAAAATTCTTACGAGACATGGATGATGAACAACTGTTAAGAAGACTAAGTCCCGAAGGCCTATCAAAAATATTAGATACCGGCTGTCGCTTAGAGCGCTTAAACCGCGATGAGCCTGAACAAAATGTTGGGATAGTTCAACAACAAAACTTCGACCTCCTCACTTTAGAAGAAATCGAGACTTTGCGAAATTTGCACGCTAAGGCCGAGGGTAAACTATGAACAACAGTGCTTTAATTAGCCTTGACCGCGCTCTTATAAAAAAAGGTGGTTTAAGAAAGTTCATAGAATTATCTTGGCACCAGATTGAACCTAGCACACCTTTTGTGCCCGGTTGGCACATTGATGCCATCTGCGAACATCTGGAAGCTATTACAAGGGGAGAATTAACTCGACTAGTTATCAACATCCCTCCTGGTTGTATGAAGAGTTTAACAGCCTGTGTATTTTGGCCGGCATGGGTTTGGACCTTTAAACCTCAAACAAAGTGGATCTACGCATCTTACTCGATAGCTCTAAGCCGTCGAGATAATCTCAGAATGCGTCGGCTTATAGAGTCAGAATGGTATCGATCCCGTTTTGGGGATGCCTTTAGACCGCTCGATGATAACTGGGGCACTGCTAAATTTGTAAACGACAGGGCAGGTTTTAGGCTTTGTACTTCGGTTGATGGCACGGTTACAGGGGAGCACGCGGATGTTCAAGTCTGTGACGATCCTATCAAGCCTCAAGATATCTCCAAAACATCGCTTACCAACTGCTTAGAGTGGTGGAATGAGACCATGTCGAGCCGTCTGGTGGATTTTGAAAAGTCGGCTCGTGTTATTATCATGCAACGGCTTCATGTGAACGATTTAGCTGGTGAGATGCTGAGAAATGGTAGCTATGAAAACTTATGCCTGCCCATGGAATTTGAAAGTCGCTCTGTTTGTGCAACATCAGTAGGCTTTAAGGATCCTCGGACTAAAGAAAGAGAATTGCTGTGGCCTGAAAAGTGTTCGGCAGATTCCGTTAGTGAGATTAAAAAAGGCATTGGTACTGAGCGTGGTATTGAGGCTCAGTTACAACAACATCCTGTGCCTCACTCAGGTTCTATTTTTAAAAAGAATGCGATTAAGTACTACTTAAAACCGCCGACTACACCAACTATCATCACCAGCTGGGACTGCACATTTAAAGAAACAGGCGCTTCCTATGTTGTGGGGCAAGTCTGGGGGGTAAGCCACGATCATGAGCATTATCTGCTCTTGGATCAGGTCCGTGCTCGCATGAGCTTTAGTGAAACATTGAGTGCTATAAGAAAATTTGCCATCAAGTATCCATTTTGCTCAGCTCATATCATCGAAGAAAAGGCCAATGGCAGCGCTATCATCGATATGCTGCGCGATGAAATACCATCGCTAATGCCTGTGTTGCCCGAGGGAGGTAAAGAAGCCCGGGCCCATGCCGTCGAAGGGCTCTGGAGCGCAGGAAGAGTCTTATTACCCGATTCGACAATCGCTCCATGGATAACCGATTTTGTTCAAGAAGTTTTGGAGTTTCCAAGTTCTATCAACGACGACCAAGTAGATGCTATGACGCAGGCCTTAACTTGGCTTAGAGAGCGAACCTTGCGAATGAAAACCTTTTACAAATCGATGAACAATACGGGAAACATCTCATGTTTTCTTTAGAAGAACGCAATGATAGTTGGCAAAACCTCTTATCAGGCTTAGGGACTGGGCGTGATAAGTCGATCCATACTCACTTTTCCCCTAAACAGCATTTGCCTCCCGATTACCTGGAACAGCTCTATGTTAATGACGACATCGCTGCACGTATCTGCGATTTAGTACCCAGCGAAATGCTTCGCCAAGGTATTATAATCAAAGTCAATGATGAAGATTTTTCTTGGCAAGGTTTGAGCGAAATCTTATATGACGCTTTGGTTAAAGCTCGAATTTTTGGAGCAGCGTTTATTTACGTTGGAGTTGATGATGGCCAAGAGCAAGAACAAGCGCTGAGTGTGCCAAAAATACGTGGTGTGCGTTTCCTCAATGTATTAACAGCCAAGGATCTAGGTCATCAGAGTTTTTTTAGCGACGCTATAGCCGAAAATTTTGGCCAACCTGAGCTTTATCGACTCAATTCATCAAATCAGCATCGAAGTACGGCCATACATACGTCACGATTAATTCCTTTTTTGGGCACATCTTCCTTGAATCCTAGACAATTTCCGCCGAGCATTCTGCAACGCATTTATCCAGTCTTGCAGCATTTTCATACGGCTTGGCAAGCAACCGCCCATCTTATGACCGATGCCGCTCAGGGCGTGTTTAAGCTGAAGGGTTTGCATAGCGCGGTGGCTTCCAACCGGAGCGAAGAATTATTAAAAAGGATGGAATTAGTAGATATGAGCCGCTCCATTTCGCGCAGCATTTTGCTTGATGCGGAAGATGAAGAATTTCGACGCGATTCTTATGGTTTTGCCGGCATCCCCGAAATATTAGAAAAGATGATGCTTCGTCTTGCAGCAGCAGCACGCTTGCCTGTCTCATTGCTTATGGGCCAAGCTCCCGCGGGAATGAATGCCACGGGCGAAAGCGATACCCGCTTTTTCTATGACCAGATTAGGGCTGAACAAGAGGCCATTAAACCGAAGATAGAACAGCTTGTCAAAATAAAGGTCGGCGATGAAAGCGCCAAAGTAAGCATTGATTTTCCTGCACTTTGGCAAATGACCGATCGTGAAAAAGCTGAACTGAGACGTATGGAAGCAGAGACCGACCGAATTTATTTGCAGGAAGGTGTTTTATTACCTGAAGAGGTTGCCATCAAACGATTTAGCAGCGGTGATTTCACCGTTGATATCACTGACCGGGCTGAGTTAGCCCAGATAGAGAGGGGTTCTAGTCATGAATGAATTAATTAAAAAACACGCCGTTACAGGTTCAACCTTAGCCTTAGCGATTGCTATGGGTTTGCAGACATTCGTTTTTGGCAGCAACGATATGCAAACATTAAAGCAGCAAGTGACTGAGCTCTCGGAGCGAATAGCTAAGTTGGAAATCCCGCAAACGCATGAATAATGTTCCCACCATACAAGGTTCAGCTCAGGCGCGATTACTTTTGTATAGGTTATTTAACAGCAAACTTAGTGCGGTTGAGCAACGCCTTTTGGAAAATAATCCCATGTTTTGGGAAAATCTTTTAATGCTCTTTGAGAAAGAAATACAAGCTGATTTTGAAGCTAGAGCCAATCAAGTAGTTATTGCTCAAGCTTTCGAACATATTAATCAGACCACAGTCAAAGGGCTAGAAAGGCAACTTAGCCGTATCTCCGCAAAATCCCTCTGGATCGGTCAACATCCGACAGCATTCTCACAATCTTTCATAGATGAACATATTCAACTTATTAAATCGGTGAGGCATGAGCATCTGGACAAGATTAGTTTAGCCTTAAGGCGTGGTATTAGAGAGGGCCGCTTGCAGCGAGATCTTGAAAAAGACATTCGTGGTGTAACGGGCATGAGCAAACGCCGTTCTCAACTCATCGCTCGAAATGTGCCGCTTCAGTACAGCGGTGCTTTAACCAGGTACCATCAAACCAATGCTGGTATCAAAAAATATCGCTGGCAAACATCACAAGATGAACGAGTAAGAGATTCCCATCACAGCAGAAATGGCGTGGTATATAGCTGGAATAATCCTGGGCCACATCCTCGCTCAGAGGTTAATTGCAGATGTGATGCAGTGCCAGTTTTAGATTGATTAAAAGAGGATTATTTTTATAGCGGTATATCATTTTTGAAAGGACGACGCTCATGAATGAAATATATGTATTTATGCATGATCTTTTGAAAATCATCTTTAGAGACAGAATAAAGATTATATTTTGCAACGACTTTTTCAAAAGTCCTTGAAACTTCAGAGGTCCAATCGTCAAGGTAATAAAGCCCAACATTGCCGATGGCAAAATATAGCGACATTGCTCCATTTAAATGCAGTTCCATCTCCGCTTCTGGTATATTTTTAAAGAAGTCATCCTTAAATGAATCAAGTTCTTGCGTAATATCAAGACGACCACCATATTCTAATACACCTAAAGCCATCGCGCGTTCCCTCGTGAGTGAGGTCATGCTACCATCTGAAAGGAGATTCAAAAGTACCCATTAGAGAAAAATTCTATAATCAACCTTAAGTATATCAGCGATGCGCTGAGCTAGTTTTTTTCCAATTGGCCGTTTGCCATGTTCCATTTTAGAAAGATCGCTTTGGGTAATTTTAAGTTTTTTTGCCAAATTAACTTGGGTCATATTTTCTTTGTAACGAGCCCCTCTAAGAATGCTCGCTGTTCTAAGCGTTGGATCCTTCATTTTTGGTTCTATGTCTTCAATTTTGATACTGTTTTCTCTTTCTTGCAAAGCTGGCTGACATTGCTTAATAAAAAGCAGCAAATTATTAGCAGCATCTTTGGGGAGCAGCACTACTTCTGTTTGTCCCTGTCCAATTTTTATTGTTACCCTTTCAGTAGGGAGCATTTTCGCGACCGCCGACATAATAGACCTCCACTAACTGTATCTTTTTATCAATAACTTCCCAGCAAGCGACATATTTGCGCGATAAATGACAATGGTGCTGATCTTTGCCCAACTTTGAATAATTTGGCCAATTCCCGCGAATTGGGCCCAAAAGCCCAATTTCAGCTTCTAAAGTCATTAACGCATCAAAAATCTTTTCCGGCAGTTGTTTTACCTGCTTTGCGGACTTTTTACTGTAGCTTACTTCCCATCTCATTGTAACAACATAGTGCATAAATTGCCATATGGCAATAAATTAGTGAAAACAACGTGTTAAAAAATCTTAAATTAAAAACTCGAACAAATGGCTTCAATCTGATCAGCGGTCTTTATACTAGGGCCCATGGAAGAAGTACTCAGATTTGATTTCAACGGTTCATCAGGCGAGTTCAAGCGTACACCGCAGGGTTTTTTGCGGGTGAACGCCCGCCTGACTAAAGTTGGAGTTTTCAAATATGGTGGTGGTCGTGAATACCGTTCTGAAGAAGAGGTATTTCGAGCTGATTCATTGGCATCCCTTAAGGGGGCTCCCGTCACAGATTTACATCCATCGGAAAAAGGCCCTACCGGTCTTTTAGATTCCGCTAACGCTTTAGACCATATTATTGGCATCACAGAAGGTGTTGAGCGCGATGGACGTTATTTAAAAGGCTCTTTGCTCATATTCCATGAAGGCGCCATCAAAGCCATCGAGAGCGGAGCGCGCAAGGAAATATCTCTGGGCTATAAATGTCGCTTAGAGCCAACGCCGGGCTCGATAAATGGCGAATCTTACGATTCAGTACAGCGAGACATCATCGTGAATCACGTTGCTATTGGCCCTCGGGGATGGGGTAGGGCGGGAGCAGACTGCTCCATTCGAACTGATTCTCAAGCATATGCAAAAGGAAAAATTAAGATGACTGAAACTGTGCGCCTTGATGGCGTTGATGTTGCTTTGTCTCCTGAAACTATCATTAATCTTTTTGCTGAAAGGCAACGGCAAGTACAAGAGCTGGTGGGGCGTCTTGATGCTATGGGTTTGGAGCTTCAAAAAGAGCGCGTGGCCAAAGCAGAGCTCGAGGATCCTAAGCGCTTAGAAGCTAAAGTTCAGTCGCGTCTTAAAATAGTTGAACAATGCAGAGCTATATTGGGCAATGATTTTTCGCCCGATGACAAGAGTGATGAAGAACTCAAGCTTGAAGCCATCAAGCACTTTTATCCTGAGCTGGATATAGCAGACAAAGATCAAGGTTATCTTGATGGCATGTTTGAGGCTATCTGCCTTATTAAAACTACTCGCAACGATTCCTTAGCCAGCGTTCGTCAAGTTATCCATACCGACAACCAATCTAAACCAAACCAAGCCTATGAAAAATGGATCGAGCAGAGCGCCAAGATGTGGACTTTGCCTTTAGCTGGAAAAAATTAAGGAGAATAGGAATGTCTACAGAAAAAGAATTTTCAGGAGACCGCGAGCGTGCGGTTGTAGGTCAGAAAGTCGATTCCACACCGACTCTAGTAGTATCAGCGATTTCTAACGGTTTGGCACCTATTCCTTTTGGAGTATTGGTGGTTTTTGATGATAGCGATGCTTTTTTATGCAAACTGCCCACCATTAAAGGCCATATTGATAAACCTTTAGGAATTACGGTTAGACAGCTGCATTGCGATAGCTACCAGCCCAAAAGCTCGATCGCTGCTATGCGCAAAGGCCGGATTTGGATCGAGTCTGAAAAGGTCGAAGCGCCCGGGGACCCGGTGTACATCAAGTTCGCTGATGATGGCAAAGTTATTTTTACCGGTTTAAAGACGGGTAATAATCTGCTTAAAGGCGCCATCTTTTTGGACAAAACCGAGGGTGGCAAAGTCCCCATTGAGATTAATTTCTTTGGAGGTGTCGCATGAATTTTGCACCTCAAAATGTTTTTCTTAAAGAACAGCTTAACCACATTTTAAACCTGTCTTTTTTGGAAACCTTCCCAGCACTCAAAGCACGCTCATTCATTCCAGTGAACCGAGGCATAGCTCCCGCAGCTGAAACCGTTTCTGCTCGCATCTGGGACTCATACGGCGAAGCAAAGGTACTTAACCCTAACGCCGATGATTTTCCATCGGTTAGTATTGGGCAACGTGAAACTTTTGCCGCCATTAAAAGTCTAGGCTGTTATTTTGAATATTCCGTGCTTGATCTGCGCAGGAGTGAACTAGCTGGCACCGGTCTCGATAGCAAATTGGCCATTGCAGCTCGTCAAACCATCGAATCAAAAATCGACAAGCTAGCGGTAGAGGGAGAACAAAAGTCAGGCATCAAGGGATTTTGCAACAACATTGATATTCCCAAGGTCGAATTTGGAAAATGGTTCGATGACAAAGGGAAGGGTACTAAAACAGCTGAACAAATACTGGCCGATATTAATCAAATGATTTCGGTCATCGCTGAAAATACAAACAACGTGTTGTTGCCAGATACTTTGCTTTTGCCGGTTAAGCATTACGCGTACATTGCACAAACGCAGATTTCACAGCACAGCCAAGTGACGATTTTAAATTATCTTTTGACCAACAATCCATATCTGAAAAACGTCGATTTCTGGGTACACCTAGAGAATAAATGCATAGTCTACCCACGGACTCCACAAGCTCTCGAAATGTATATTCCTCAAGAGTTCGAAATGCTCGAGCCTCAAGCAGTGGGCATGAATATCCGTGTACACTGTCACGCCCGCTTTGGTGGGGTACAGGTCTACACTCCCAAAGCTTGTGCTTATGGGGTGATGGTATGAATCTCGACCGATTTCTTACTCGTTTTCCCGAGTTTGATGAGAAGGGAATCAAGTCAACCCTGATCAAAATGGCCATAGCCGAAGCTCAATCTGAGATGAATAAAAAATTCTGGGGTGAACTCTTTGAACAAGCCTCACATTTTTTAGCAGCGCATAAGTTGGCTATTTCTCCCATGGGCGAGTCATGTCGTTTGGAGGCATCACAAGACAAAACCATCTATCAACTTGAATATGAGCGCCTGTGCAAATCAGCATTCATCGGAGCGCAGGTGATATGAAATTTTTAAAAGACGATAAGCGCGAACAACGCAAACTCGAGGCTTTGCTGAAAAAGACGCAAAAACATTCCCATGTTGCTGTAGGTATTTTGCAAGATGAAACTCATGATGAGCATTTTTCTATGGTCGATCTCGCCATGGTGCATGAATATGGTTCCAGTGATGGTCGCATACCTCAACGCTCATTCATACGCTCTACCTGCGATGCTAAGAGGCAAGAACACCTCAAAATTATGCAGAAACTGCAATCAAAGGTTGTGAAAGGAAGTATCACGACCCACCAAGCACTTACGCAGCTAGGTGAAGTAGTCTCAAAAGATATGGTACAGGCTATCAACAATGGCATAGCACCAGTGTTAGAACCAGCTACTATCGCACGAAAAAATAGCTCAAAGCCTCTTATCGATACAGGAAGATTGAAAGGGTCAATTTCTCATGAAGTGCGGGGTGGGGCATGAGCTTTTGGCCAGGTCTTCAAATAACACTGGAACATGTTTTTGAAAGCGCCACAGGTATTCCTTTTGTGTGGAATGACGAACCTGTGAAAATGATGCAAAAGCCTTATGGCATATTATCCTTAGGTCAAAGCATCAGCGTAGGTAGGGATTCGGCTCGATACACATTTCATGATAGCGACGTAAATATTGATATGGTTGGGCATCGCGAACTGACTATTAATGTTCAAGTATTTTCGCGCCAGTCTAGCGGGGATAAGTGCGCCCGGTCATTGATTGAGAGAGCACGTCTTTGCTTAGCTAATCCAGTTTACCGCGATGAGCTTCGCAGTGCCGGCCTAGTCTTTATAGAAAACCATTCCATTACTAGCTTGGATTTTACATTCCAAAATCGTGCTGAAAATCGAGCAACTTTCGATGTAGTTTTTCGCCTTATTTTGCAAGAAAAAATGCCAGCTAATCAGTCTTATTTTGACACTATCGAATTGGAGAATCGACTATGAGTATCGATAGTATAGTCAAAATATCCATTGAAACCAAAAGCCTGAGCATGGCGCAAAAGGGTTTTGGCATTCCTTTGATATTAGGAAAATTTGACCATCCAGATGATTGGCGAGTTCGAACTTTTTCTGATGCAAGTGAGCTTTTAGAGTGGACTGCAGAGTTGCCTAAATTCGAACCTTTAGATTCCGCTTTGACTTCCAAGCAAAAGGAGGCTGAGCTAGTAAGGCGAGCGCTGGAAACAGCCAAAGCTAAAATCGCAAGAGAAGAGCTGCTCAGAAATTCTGCGGTATTTAAAGCGACACAGGTTATTTTTTCTCAAAACCCTCGCGTGGAAAAGATTAAGATTGGGCGAATAAACGAGAAGGAAGATATAGCCACAGCTTTCTCTGATATCTGTGTCAAGGATGAAGATTTTTATGGGGTGCTTTTTCCTAAAGAAGGCGACTCCTATGCTAGCGATGCTCAAATATTAGCTAACATCATCGCTCAAAAACGCATGATTCTTGGTTTAGACGTCAATAATACGGTTCCAGATATTGCTCTCGATTTCAAAGAGAAAAAAAACGATCGGGTATTTTGTATTCACAGTCCCAACGACGACTACCTTGCCGCAGCATGGATGGGTAAAATGTTGCCTGAAGCACCTGGGGCTTCGTCTTGGGCATTTCGTGAGCTCAAGGAAGTCAAACCTTATGGCCTAACCACCACCAAAGCGAATGAGCTCGAAAAAGCCAACATCAACCGCTACCTTGGCATCAAAGGGCAGGGGGTAACTTTAGATGGTAAGATGTGCAGCGGCAAATTCATCGATATTACCCACGGTATCGATTGGCTTCATGTGCGCATACAAGAGCGCTTGTTTCGCTTGCTCGTGCTCAATAAAAAAATTCCCTACACCTTGAAGGGCATCGACCTGGTGCGTTGTGAGATTTTGGCCCAGCTCAAAGAAGCCGTTTATCAAGGCGTATTGGCCGATGATCCTGAACCGCAAGTAAGCACACCAAAAATTGAAGAACTAGACGAGCAGACCAGAGGTGAGCGAGTTTTGCCTAAAATTCGCTTTAGTGGTCG
>CAYJDW010000042.1:0-21922 GCA_964368985.1 uncultured Myxococcales bacterium
TTCATTTCTGGTTTTGAGAAAATAACTCCCGCCGCGGTCACCATGGGCGAAGTCCTGGCTAAAATTTAAAAGAGGCTTTGGTGGCTATCACAGCAGCTAAAAAAAATCGTGAGGGAAGGGTTAGAAAACCTGTAATGGCGGCCTTTGTTTTGCTGTCCATAGTTATTGTGGGTATTGAATTTGTTTTTGATCTGAAAAGAAATTTCCTTTGGTACCGTGCTGTTTTGTTATTCGATATTTCGTTGATAGCGACTTATTTTTCTTTAATACTTCTTAGAATTGTAGGCGCCCGGCATCGTTTTTTGGAGCTGGTGAGGAACAACAAAGCCGACTTAGCTTATTTAGTGGTTATTTGTGCCTTTTTGTTTTTACCAAGGCTTGCTGCGGCATTGATTATCGTTCGTCTTAGCCTGTCCATGTTGGTCCGCCTTCTTGAGACCTCGGCCGGGGCCCGTGTTGTCAATGTGCTCAATTTTAGACCCAGCCAAACCCTGGCTTTAAGTTTTTTGGGATTAATTAGCCTCGGCGCGATTTTATTAACCTTTCCCGCAGCTACTGTTGATGGAAAAGGTGCGAAGCTCATTGACGCCATTTTCACCATGACCGCGGCAAGTTGTGTGGCGGGCTTAACCGTGATGGACATTGGCCTAGAGTTTTCGCGCTTTGGCCAGGGAGTCATTCTTTTTGGTATGCAGGCGGGAGGTTTAGGCATCATGGTGCTGTCGGCCGCTTTTACTATTTTAGTGGGCGGTACCATTCCTTCGAGGAGGCAGGCTGGTCTCAGTGAAGTCCTCGATATTTCTACCCCCGAAGGGCTAAAAAGCCTTATTCGTTCTGTGACTGCCACCACCGTGGTAATAGAGTTTTTTGGTGCTTTGAGTTTATTTCTTTTATGCAGCGATGAAGTACCCCGTTTTACCGAGCGCGTATGGTGGTCGATTTTTCATACGGTTTCCGCTTTTTGTAATTGCGGTCTGGGTCTTTTCTCGGATTCGATGATGCTCTTCGTAGATCGTCCGTCGGTATGCATCGTTTTTATGGCGTTAATCACCTCAGGTGGTCTTGGCTTTTTTGTCTTCTCTGATCTTACGAGTCGCGAAGTCTGGGCGGTAAAAAAGCCTCGGGCGATTTGGGCGCGACTGCAAATTCAAAGCAAAGTAGTAATTATTTCTACCGTTCTCTTAAATGCCTTTGGCATGCTGGTGTTTTTGTTTTTCGAATATGATGGCGTTTTACGTGGGCTCACTATCGATAATAAAATAGTTGCCGCCTTGTTTCAGACGGTAAATTTGCGTTCAGCCGGCTTTAGCTCGGTTCCTTTTGGCAGCCTCGCTGGTCCCACCATTATGTTTTGCATTGCCTACATGTTTATTGGCGCAGGACCGGGCTCCACGGGGGGCGGCATAAAAGTTACTACCGCTGCTATCAGTGTGATGGCAGTGCGGGCAATGCTTCGGGGGAGACAAGATGTGGAAGTCCTAGGACGACGTATTTCCCCCGAAATCGTCAGTCGAAGTTTGGCCATCATACTTATTGCCGGGACCATAGTGGGGGTGTTTTTGACCCTCTTGCTGGCGACGCAAAACATTCCCTTTGATCGGCTTTTTTTTGAAACGGTGTCGGCATTTGGGACGGTGGGTTTGTCGATCAACACTACCGGTTTGCTGAATAATACAGGCAAAATATTGATTATTTTTGTCATGTACGTAGGGCGGATTGGGCCATTGACATTGGCATTAGCGGTGGGCGAAAAAAAGCTTGCTCAGGGCTATCAATATCCTAAAGGGAGCATGGCTGTCGGCTAAAGGAGCAATGTCTTGAAATTATTTGTTATTATTGGACTCGGACAGTTTGGTCGTCATACCGCCATGACCCTTTATGAGAGTGGGGGAGATGTCATCGCTATTGATGCGGATCAAGATCGTGTGGAGCTGGTTAAGAACGATGTAGGGCAGGCAATCTGTCTTGACGCTACTGACATGGATTCCCTAAGAACCGTAGGCGTGGGCAAGGCTGATACGGCCGTTATCGCGCTTGGTGAAGATGATCTTGAGGCGAGTATAATTTGTTGTGCTGCACTCACTGATTTGGGGGTAGGGCGTATTATTGTTCGTTCCGCCTCAGAACACCACGGTCGAATTTTGTCTCGTGTGGGCGCTACTCGTGTCATTTATCCGGAAAAACAAATGGGGGAGCAGCTCGCCAAATCATTGATTAGTTCGGGGATTTTGGATCAAGTGACACTTTCCACTGGCCAAATCGTAGCTCACGTGAGACCCCACGATGATTTAGTCGGTAAGACCCTACGCGAGGGGCGTTTACAGGAACGTTATCGCCTGGCGGTTATCGGCATTCAACAGCCCAAGCGCAGCGTAGATGACCGGGGTGAAGTACATGAAGAACTCATTTTAATCCCCGTACCAGATTTGGATAGTGTCATTAACGAGGACGATATTTTGATTATTGTGGGCAACCAGAGTCAAATTGAATTGGTCTCGCGCAAGGAATAATCAAAAACAATGCCTAGCACCTATGATACTAAGAATTCTATTCTCGCCAAAATTTCGGTAGCGGCACGTACCTTGCTGAGCCCGCCGCGCAGCCTTGAGCTAGCACGTTATATCGGTTCGGGGCCAAGCATTAGAGCACGAGCTCGACTGGCCTTAGCAGCCGTCTTTTTTGTCGCTGTGCCAACCTTGTTGGTGGGAGTTCTACGCACCGAAAAAGTTGGTGATCATGCATCTTTGCTGAGTGAATACGACAATTACTGGCGGCAAATTCTCGAAACCAAAATTACTATTAAAAATTTAGACCTGGCCTTATGGGAATATGTCGTTGAGCGTGAATTTGAAAATGGGCAAGCAGCTCTCAATGCTTCTGAGGAAGTAAAACAAGCAATTGCGACGATAGTTCTGCAAAAACCCGACGGTATTAACATTGGCCCCAAAGAATTCTTGCCGGGCCTAGTGGCGCGGCTTGATGGTTCCATCAAACGTTCTATCGCTAATTACAGCTCTATGGCTTCCGTGCGCTTAAGTATCATCGCGTTGTTAAAAGAGGTAAGATATATTGAAAAACAAGTAGTTATTTTTGCTAATAGTGAGCGCCAGCAAACTATCGGAGCATTATCCAGAGTGAGCCGCGATCAGCTCGTGCTCTTTCTTATATTACTTTTTGCCATCCCGATTTTTGTAGGCTTTATGCCTGGGTGGCTGGTAAGTCCCTTGACGCGTCTTCGGCAACTGGCCAATAAAATTGAAGCAGGGCAGCTTAAAGATATTGTTATTGTTGGCCGCGATGAAGTGGGGATGCTTGCTAAGAGTTTAAAATCTCTCTTTGCCCGCAAAGAAGAAATTGATAATAAGAAATCCTCTAAAATTTTTGAACTACGTAATGTATTGCGATCTACCCTAAAAAGGGTGGATGAACCGATTTTTATCGTGGATGACAGCCTAAAAATTAACTATACCAATGAAGCTGCAGCAAGCTTAGTGGGTATCCCGCAACACCAAATGGAAGGGACTTTTTTATCCGACTGCATGTATTGCCCCGTAGCTAAAAAAGCTGTGGAAAAAGCCTTTTTGGGCGATGTGAGCGAGGAAGCCATCCCCATTTTAGTGGAAGTTTCCGATGGGCGGAGTTTCGCGATGCAAGCACGTATTGGGGTGGTGAGAAACCGCGATGGGGAAGTGTCCAGGGCTGTCGTGGTGCTGCACCAGGCTCAAGATGTCCGCAAAGACTAGAGGCATTTTCAATAAAAATGGTCTATCGTAGTTAGGTTCAGTTATGAGAGAAATCGCGACGGCTGGTAGCATGCCGTTGCGCCTAAATAGGATGCACATGAAAAATATATTGATCGTTCCTGGCGATGGTATTGGCCCTGAAGTGATGCATTTCGCCAAGCAACTTCTCTTTGCCGTTGCGAAAAGACACGATTTAGCTTTCAATTTAACCGAAGTTGATTGGGGCGCTGAGCGCTGGCTGAGAGAAGGGGTGGGCATTCCTGCAGGCGAGCTGGAAGAGCTGCCTAAAAAATACGATGCCATTTTATTTGGTGCGCTCGGTGACCCGCGCATTCCCGATATGGCTCATGGCAGGGCCATATTGCTTGGTTTAAGAACGGGGCTCGATCTTTATATTAATCTTCGGCCTTTAAAATTATTGGACCCAGCACGGGGTGTTTTAAAAGCTGAGGCTAACGTCGACATTGTCATTTTTCGTGAAAATACCCAAGATATTTATGGCGCTTTGGGTGGAAGCCTGAATCGAGGGACTGTCGACGAGGTGACTATCGATGAAAGCATTCATACCCATAAAGGGGTAGAGCGTATTATTAACGCGGCATTTAGTTATGCCCGATCCGCCGGTCGTGGTCGAGTGACCTTGGTGGATAAATCGAACGCCATAAAGTTTGGCGGCAGCCTTTGGCAACGGGTCTTTCTTGCTAAGGCTAAAAGTTTTCCAGAGATTAAGGCGGACCATGTTTTTGTCGACGTAGCCGCAATGCAAATGGTTCAAAATCCCACAAAATTTGAAGTGATCGTCACCACCAATCTCTTTGGGGATATTCTCAGCGATCTGGGAGCTGGCTTGATTGGTGGGCTTGGCCTTGCCGCAAGTGCGAATATTAACCCGGCTACTATTGCGCTCTTTGAGCCTGTTCATGGTTCAGCACCGGATATAGCTGGCAAAGGGGTGGCGAACCCTTTTGCTATGTTTTTGTCGCTTGGTCTGATGTTTGAATATTTTGGATTTAAAAATCACAAACTTGCTATTGAAGTTGCTATTAAAGAGGCCCTTAAGGGGGGTTTTTGCACGCCAGATCTGGGGGGAAGACTCACCAGCCAAGAAGCAGCTGAGTGCATTATTAAATGTTTTAATTAGTGCTTGATGTAGTACATAGTTGTTAGAAATGGCCACCATTTAATAAGTGTGGTGGCTATGTTGAAAGTGTTATTTAGTTTGTTGCTTTTATTGGCTTTTTTCTTGTCCTTCGAATCATTAACATCTGATTCTAAGGAAATTAAATTAACCGATGAAATCGTATGGCTTTTTAATGAAAGTTCCATCCTGGAAAGGATGGATCTCAATCATATAGAAGATCTCATTAATAATTTAGAAAGAACTCGCAATGAGCTTGTTCGTGATAGTCGCGATGCGGCCAAGACTAAGCAATCTTTGGCAGACTTAAAAAATCTTAATCCAGCCTTAACTAAGGTTAATGAACTAAAGCGTGCGCTCGATCGTATGGGTGAAGTGGATCGAAATTATCGAGACAATAATCCCAATCTGACCAGACAAACAAGAGATTATGTCGCACGCACCAAGCGAGAATCATTGGGCCTTTTGAGGGATTTTTATAAGGATGACAAACGCTTGGTGGAAGCTTTTAAGTAGGGGTAGATTGTGATATTTTTATCAACTATGTCCAAAAAAATTGGACATAGTTAATAAAAACTTCTTGCAAAAATATCCACTATGTCGTAAATTATTAGACATAGTGGAGAAAAATATGAAAGAGCAATGGTCGAAATTATCGTTAAATAACGGCCTGCTAGACTATTTGACGCTCCATAACAGCCTTTCTGACTATGCTAATCCTCGTGACAAAATAAGCAGGCTCATTCGAGAGGGCTCAATTATTCGGGTAAAAAAGGGCCTTTATGTAGTGGCGAATGCTCGGGCACCGATCTCTAAGGAAATGTTAGCCAATCTCGTTTATGGGCCATCTTATGTTTCTTTGCACTATGCCTTATCTTATTACGGCATGATTCCTGAGCGAGTCGAAACCATTAGCTCTGTCACCACTAAAAAGAGCAGGGGTTTTAGTACTCCCTTGGGCCAATTTAGTTATCACCATGTTGCTCTATCGGCATATGCCACCGGGGTTCATATTGAGTACTCGAACGAACAAGAGCATTTTTTGATCGCCACGCGAGAAAAAGCTCTCTGTGACCTTGTCGCCTCAGTAAACAGCCTTAAAAATCCTCAATCCATGCGCACTTTTTTGCTGGATGATTTGCGGGTAGATAGAGCGATTCTTTTAAAGCTGTCATCAAAAGCAATCGCTGAAATCGCTTTAGGTTATAAAAATAACAATATTAAATTACTGCAAGAAACGCTGAAGGAAATTAAATGAATCAGGCCATAGTAGAGATGTTACAACGCTATAATTGCAAAACTATTTCAGATTATAAAAATGCTCTTCAAGAAATGATGCAGCAAATTGCATTATTAGGATTATGGCGCGCTAAATTTTATGAACATGCAGCTTTTTATGGTGGCACGGCGCTGCGCATATTATATGATTTAGATCGTTTTAGTGAGGATTTAGATTTTTCCTTGCTTAGGCCGCATAAAAATTTTTCTCTTGATATCTATGTGAAAGCCATCGAAGAAGAGCTTCGAAGTTTTGGGTTTTTAGTAGCTGTGGAGCCCAAAGTAAAAACCATTGATAGCGCCATTCAATCCGCTTTTATCAAAGCAAACACGGTGGAAAATTTCATCTCCATCGATGTGGATGTCAAAACTAGAAAACACATTCATTTGAAAAATCTCATCCGCATCAAGCTCGAAATTGATACCGATCCGCCACCAGGTTTCGCCACTGATGTGCGCTTTGTTTTATGGCCCATACCATTTTCTGTGAAAACTTATTCTCAGCCCGATCTGTTGGCTGGAAAGCTCCATGCCGTCTTATGTCGGAGCTGGCAAACTCGGGTAAAAGGCCGGGATTGGTATGATTTGGTTTGGTATATCGCCAGAAAAATCCCTGTGCACTTAGCGCATTTAGAGACCCGTATGCGCCAAAGCGGTCATTATGACCATGTAAAACCGCTATCTTCTTCGAACCTTGTTGCACTGTTGAAACAAAAAATAAGCACGCTAGATATCGATCAAGCAAGAGCTGACGTCATAGTTTTTCTAAAAGATCCCCAGGCTACCGATATATGGTCGCATGAGTTTTTTAACGCCCTGGTGGATAGGCTTGAGTTTATTTAGGTGGGCAAAGCCTCAGCTTTCTTCAAGGTTTAAGAAGTGTTTGCAGCTTTTTTACAAGCGCTGAATCTTTAAGGAAACTTTTGGTTAAAAGCATTGAGATATAGTCACCAATATTTGCGAAAGGAACGGCCCGTTGGCTTACCCAGAGCTTTCCTCTATGGTCGATTATGTCGCCTTTAATAAAGGACTCTTGCTTGAACTTCACAAGATCTTTATCTGAAATCAACCAATGAAGGGTCGCTATGGCTCTTATTTTCCCTTCCGGATTTTCTGAATCAATAGCCAAAGACCAAAGCGCCATGCTGTCAGGGCTCGCATTAGGTAAACGAAGAGCAGCAGTTTGAGGAGAAATCATTCCATCATGAGTATGCAAATTAAAAGGCTTCATGTTAGAGAGCTGGACATCGTGGGAAATGTCGACGTCGGCATCAAAAATTCCGTAGAGAAAATTACGGTTAACTCCAGAACCTCTGTTCATTCCTAAACCATCAGGATCTGCCCATCCGTGGGCTTTCAAATAAGTAATATTCTTTACTGAACCTTCAGAATTTCCCCCCAAATTTGCCAAAGGCTGAATGACCCAGGCAATATCCACCGCTTGCTTAGCAAGTAAATCTCTTTTTTTGAGTTCGGCTAAAATCTCAGGCGGCAAATTTTTTTCAAAGGCGGAATTAAAATTTACCGCCATTATACTGGCAAAAGGCTTTTGGTTGTAATCACCCAAGATTGTTGCTTTAGGAAGTTGATTTACGTAATAGGAGCTATTTAAAAAATTTACCGTAGGGCCGTTCATGAAAAAGTATAAAAATGGCTTAGCCAAAAAGTCACTGCGTAAAGCTTTCTCTTCTGGCGAATCGGCATTAGATGGAGAAGGCTCCTGATTCGGAGGCGAACTCTTATTAGCTGGCTTAAAAGGAGTTGAGCCTGCCTGAGCCTGAGGAGGGGTAATGGTACTTTCAGGAGTAGAAGTACAGGCCCCAATAAAAAATGTGGCAAAGGCAAACCTAATAAGTTGATGAACTAGTTTAATCATTTTCTCAGTAGCAAGCATAATCTTTCACATAGTTAAATCCCATAATCAGCATTATGTTAACTTTTGTGGGAAATTAAAAGGAAGAAGAAAAAAACCCTCTCCTAAGGAACTTATGGTGAATGCATAACGTAACTATCTAAACTTCATAACGACTCGCCGTCCTAGGGAATTTGTAGCTGAGCTTTCCTCTTTTTCCCTTTCATTCGTCAATGCGAGCGCAGTATTGCCGCGCTCGCATTGACGATGAGTGGCAGGACTTGGGCCTTGAATGAATGATGATAAGGTCGGTGAATATTTATTTGCCGCTACAGGATTTCAGGTCTGCATCGACGCAAATATTCACGCATATCCGGTTCAAAAAAAACTGCCTGATCTGCCAGATTTTTGTGAATATTCATGGCAATTAGGCAGTGCGAATAAGAACTGGGGTGAATGTTGTCCCAAAAGAGTTTTTGATTAGGCGAAACGCAGGTGGTTCCTGCTTTGGAACCGAATATGCCGCCGTAATAGCAGGCACGATTGATGATTGAAGTTCGGTTATCGTATTGAATGGTATTCACGAAATCAAAATCGATCCCGTAATTACTAAAGCTGGTGACAGCTGAGCGTTTGAGTGAGGCTAAACTATTTTCTAAGCCATTAAATGCGTCGATGAAAGTCGTTTTAACATCCTCATGCCCATTGGCAAATGCATCAACATTTTGTTTCAGCAAGTGATTATGGACTTGAGTAATACGGGTTAAACCTTCTGACAAGCTGACAAGTCTTTTGTTTGCTGCTTCATTTTTATTGAGGTGATAGGTTTCATTTTCCAACATTCTTGGAGTCGTGCCAAGATTCGGCAAATTCATTACCAAGAATTGTCTGGCGCCCACGGCATATAACTTTTCCATGTGTTCAACGATGCTGTTGGTAACACGTCGAATAATAATGTTTGAGCCGGCTCTTTCATGTTCTGGCTCATCAATAAAAATATCCGCATCCTTCACTGAACTCAGCCAAGTAAGGTAATCATTTCCCCCTATCCAAATCACGAATAGCGTCGATGCAGCTTGTACAATTGGTTTATTTTCAAGCGAATTCTTTACAAATTTATTGAGTTCCTTTTGTACAGTGCCCGATATTGCCAATGAAGCTGATAGCACTGTGCCTTCAGTAAAACTATGTTTGTCGAATTCCGGATCATAATGAGGAATCGATACTGAACCCCCTACTGCCCAGTTTTGGACCGCTACTCCAGAGATTTCTTTAAAATAATCGATCCACACGGGGCCATTGCTAAAGCGACCAGCAAAATAAGGTTCCGCTGGAAAAACTCTCAACCAATTGCGCAGATTGCCTTGATCCGACAAGCTGTCGCCAAATATCACCATGCGATCGATGTCTTTTATCTGTTTATTGTCGTTTTTAGGGAAAACCAGCGGAAGCGAACTCAGAGAGAGATATGAGCTTTTAATCACGATATCGAGCACCGTTTTTTGCTGGTATTCCTCGGGGAAAGCTCTTTTTAAGGCCAGACTGCAGAGTTCTTGTGCGGTCTCTAGGGAGTTATTATAAGGAATGGTAGTAGAACGAAAAAAGCCTTTACTGCGCCCTGCCATGCCTTCAACTTCAAAAAAACCATCGACTTTTTTTCCACTGACATAGATGTTTTCATTTTCTTCCCCCCTCGCCCATAGCCAAGGTAAGCCTGGATGAAGAAAAGATGTATTTTGGGATGACGCGCTTTTGTCGTAATAGCGACAAGCAACTTGGTTTTCCGCCAAAATGCCCGAAGCGCCCAACATCCCTAAGAAAAATATGGCAATGTTTGCCCCACTAATTTGTTTATCAAAGCCCCGTCCCACTATTTGCATACAGCCCCCGCCAAGCTTTAGGTTCTAAAAGAATTTACTGGCGGGAGGTGAGTTTTGGCTAAAGGGATTTTTGTATTGCTTACTAGTCGCCACTTTTCCAATCTTGATTTTGAATAATACGCGCCCCTTTACGAAAACTAAAAAAGGCCAGGGCCCACTGTGTCATCACGAGCAGACGATTACGAAAACCGATGAGATAATAAATGTGCACTGCCAACCAAACAATCCACGCTAAAAAGCCCTCAATTCTTGCCTTACCCATCTCAGCTACCGCACGTCCACGGCCAATAGTGGCCATCTGCCCTTTATCCACGTAACGAAATTCTTTGCGAGCTTTTCCTTTGATGCTGGCAATGACATTTTTAGCCGCATGACGTCCCTGCTGGATGGCCACCGACGCAACCCCAGGCAAAGGCTGCTGCGCGCTATCCTTGCAATGCGCCATATCGCCGATGACAAAAACATTCGGATGATTTTTAAGACTTAGATCCGCTTCTACAATGACGCGACCAAGCCGGTCATGTTCTCCTTCAAGGGTTTTGCCAATCGCAGCAGGAGCCACCCCTGCCGCCCACAAAACGGTGGTAGCGCTGATGCGTTCTTTATCGATATGCACGCCGTCTTTATCAATATTTGTGACCGCACTTTCAGTCCAGACCTGAACGCCCAGGGCTTCCAAATCTTTGAGGGCACGCTTCGCTGTGGATTTAGAAAAACTTGGCAAAATTCGTTTGCCAGCTTCGAGTAAAATAACCCGTGTGCATGCAGGATCAATATGACTAAATTCTTTGCTCAAGGCATAGCGGCTAATTTCTCCGAGGGTGCCCGCAAGCTCAACTCCTGTGGGTCCCCCGCCGATCACGACAAATGTCAGCAAGCTGCGGGTCTTTTCCCGGTTATCTTCACGTTCAGCGAGTTCAAAAGCCAGGAACACGCGGCGACGTATTTCCCGAGCCTGCTCGAGAGTTTTAAGTCCCGGGGCAAAATCTTCCCATTCATTGTGGCCAAAATAACTATGCTGGGCCCCGCATGCAAGAATGAGATAATCATAGGCAAAATCCCTAAAATCGGTTTTCAAAATAGAATGGCCGAGGTCAATACTTTTGGCCTCGGCCAAAAAAGTTTGAGAATGTGGACCAAACTTGGCCATGATAGCGCGAATCGGGGTTGCAATATCTGCAGGACTTAGGCCCGCCGTAGCCACCTGGTACAACAAAGGTTGAAATAGATGGTGATTTTTGCGATCGATCATGACGACATTAATATTCTCTTTAGCGAGAATCTTCGCCGCATTAATACCGCCAAAACCCCCTCCGACAATCACTGCGGTAGGTTTTTTTGTACTATCCATTGATTCCCTCGGCTTCAGAGTTGTTTTCTTGTTATTCTAACAAATTTAGCTTGATTACCATTAAACACATAAAAAACCAAACTTATCATGTGTGCGATGGCTATCTAAAATTGCGATTCTATAATCCTCTCTTTATTAAGTACGCAGTTTTCTTGAAACTCTTTGAATCGGAGGTATTTAAGGAAAACCAGGCTTGGCTCTTCTTCTGGCGAACCGCTGTTAAATTTGGTCTTATGCTCCAGCAATGATAATACTTAATAGCCAATCCGCAAAAACTCCCTTATCTTCCCGAAAAAAAATAAGAGCTGTCCAATGCCACCTGTCGCCGTGCTTCCCCAAGAAATGACCAGCATCATGCCTAATATTCTGTTGTTTTTTGGTGTCGCTGGTCTGCTTGTACCCTTACTTCAGCGAGTGCGCTTATCGCCTGTTATTGGTTATCTGATCTGCGGCATAATCATCGGTCCATTTGGCCTTTCCCGTTTCAGTACTACCTATCCTTGGCTAAAATCATTTAGCATTGCGGATTCTTCTATCGTCAGCTTATTTGGCGAATTCGGAATTATCGCCCTCATGTTTATGATTGGGCTCGAATTATCCTTTCGACGTTTGAAAGAGTTGAAGATCTTTGTATTTGGCGTCGGGAGTGCTCAAATTTTATTATCAGGCCTGATTATTACGGTGATTGCGCGGCTTTTAAATAATTCGGTGCCGGCCTCGCTTTTGATCGGCGCATCCCTTGCCCTCTCTTCTACGGCCATCGTAATGCAACTTTTGGAAGAGAAACGTTTAACCAATCAGAGTGTTGGGATTTTATGCTTTTCAATTTTATTGATGCAAGATTTGGCGGTCGTCCCTATTTTGGTCATGGCTGGTTCTTTGGCTCCAGGGCACGGAGATGAAACTTTTTACCTGCTCGTCAAATCTATCGCCGTCGCAGGCTTCACAGTGGTTTTTATCTACGTAATTGGTCGGTGGCTTTTACGCCCGATGCTGAATCTATTGAGCAAAGCACGTAATCCTGAATGGCTCAGCTCTTTTATTCTTTTCATCGTCATCGGCTGCGCAAGCATCACCATATTTGCCGGCCTCTCCGGCGCCTTGGGTGCTTTTCTAGCCGGTTTACTCATTGCTGAAACCGAGTTTCGCTATGAGGTTGAAGTCATTATCAGCCCGCTCAAGAGTTTGTTTTTGGGCGTTTTTTTCTTATCGATCGGCATGATGATCGATTGGCAGGAAGTGGTAAAACGGCCCCTCTTATTGTTAGCTTGGGTGGTTGGCCTCTTAGTAATAAAAGGTCTCACCGTTTTTGCGGCAGCTCGTTTCTTTAGGATAGCCAAATCCAAAGCCGCTCAAGCAGCGATTTATCTTGCGCAGCCGGGTGAATTTGCCTTCATGGTTATTAGCGTAGCTTTATCAACCAAAATTATTGTGGCTGACGAAGCCCAATTTTTTCTCCTCGTAACCACTATTTCCATGCTATTTACCCCCTTCTTATTTGAACTGGCCCCTCTCATTGGTCGCTATTTCATCAACGCTGAAGAAGCACCCGCGCCCACAAAACCGAAATATATCGAGAAAATGGTGGTCATTGCTGGCTTTGGTCGCATTGGCCAGATCTTAGGCTCTATTTTAGAGCGACAGCGCGTACCCTATATCGCTATCGACCATGATGCGGAAAAAGTTCGCCATTTCCAGCAACGCGGCTTTCGCGTAGTTTACGGCGATGCCAAAAAAATTAACCTCTGGGATCTCATCCATGCCGAATCGGCGATAGCCGCAGTCATTACGGTCGACGAGCAACACGCGGCCAAAAGTATTCTCAAATCCATCCAAGGCAAATGGCCTTTTTTGCCCGTGATAATCCGCGCGAACGATATCAAAGACATTGATCGCATGCATGATTTAGGCGCTAAATATGTGGTGCCCGAAACCTTAGAGTCAAGTTTACGGATGGCGCGATTATTGATGTACGAACTCGGGATCGATCAAGATACAATTGATAGCGCTATTGAACAAACATGGACAAGAAGCAGCTCTTTTTCTCCGTAAATTTAACTGTTTAGGCAATCGCTTTACTATGTAAAATTAGACATTGAATTGTGCGAGTTGTTGTTATATTACCGATTTTTATTAATTTAATAATTAGGTATTATAGTGAAATTATTTGCGCAGATTTTTTTGGCATTTTCTATTTTCATGCCCACAATAGTATTCAGTGCTGACCTATCTCTAGTTGGCCTCCCAAAACCTTGCTTACTTGTTACAATGGATATTGAGCCGATATTATCTCTGAGGGAAAATAAAGAATATATCAGGGGAGAGCGTACCGGTTTATCGCCGGGTAGAACTGGTAAACGCAGTGTTTGCTTGGATACACCTAAAAAAAATGCAGTAGGTATTTCTGTGTCCGCCGTACAAGCCGAGCACAAGCCCCCACTTAAAAAATGTAAGCTTAATTTTGAAGAAACCTCTGAAGTGCTCTCGATTCGGCCATGCCAAATTATTTATTCCGCAGATACTTCGTTTAAGACAGGCTTATGGGCTTATGCAGATCCAACTGCAGCCAATTCAAGCGCGGCAATAGATAGCGATGATCCAGGGTGGAATTCCATTATCGAGGAATTGTTGATCGAAATTAACCCACAAAATCAAGAGAACTTTATTGCTAGCATTATTCAATATATTAAGAACAATAGAAACGCACTGAAAAAAATGCTAATTTATCAAGCAGGCGATGCATTAGAATGTCGCCATTTTGCAACCTTAGCCCTGCCGATTTTTGCCAAACTCCTGAACCACCCCGATGTACCCTTCCTCGGAAGTATCCAGCAAATAAGCGCTGATGTTATTGATCAAAAGTGGGCCCATGCAGATGTTGGCCACGTATGGAACTTGTTAACTCTTTCCGATGGAGTTCAAAAAACCGAATGGTTTTTGGATGTTTATCGAAATAGAATTATCAACTTGTCCGAAACTCCTTACCTGTCGAAATTAAAACTCCAAAAGCTTAATGGAGAGGGCTTCTTTGAGGAGGAAACAATGACCAAAAAGAGTGATTTCTATGACTATGCCCGTTTGACCAAAGAGAAATTTAATATTTGCCCTCGCAACAAAAACAATCTGAGCAAGAATAATGGTGCTCAAAGACTAGGCGCGGCTAAACAGCTCTTGCAAGGGAGCCTACCCCAGGCATCGTGCACTATTCAGACTAATTAGCTGCACTTGTAGTGGCGCAGCAAGCGGACCAGATTACTCCTACCCAGCTTGACAGCCCCCTGCGAACGATTAGACTTTCGGCTATCTTAGGAAAAAAGAAAATGAGTACGAATAAAAAACCATCAATTATCACCGGTTGACGACGCTTGAGTCGGGCAATCTCGGTTAAGCGCTCCCCTTGAGGCATTTTATTGCCTTCAATCTTTCGTGGCCTTAACCAAATTCTTGTATATTTAGTGATTTTTGAACGCTTTTTTTAAAGCGTATTGGGGTTTTTTATGAAACTTTGGTTTCCTCTATTTTTTGTTATCTACGAATTATGCGGTTATTTATCCAATGACATGTATTTGCCTGCCATGCTCGCCATGAGCGGCGATTTTTCCGCCTCTATTGATTTGGTGCAGCTCAGTATTGGTTCTTGGTTGGTCGGTAATGGTCTTGCCCAACTATTGCTCGGCCCTGTGAGCGACCGTTATGGGCGTAAACCAGTGCTGCTGGGCGGCGGTTTCATTTTCCTCCTAACTCTCCTTGCCTGCGGCTATTGCACCACTATCACACAATTTTTGGTGCTCAGGTTTTTGCAAGGCGCGGGCGTCGCGTCCATTATGATTGCAGGCTATGCCACTATTCATGAAAATTTTGATGATCGGCGGGCAACAAGAATCTTAGCAATAACCGGAAGTGTTTCAGTGCTCGCACCCATGCTCGGGCCCTTGTTTGGTGCTTTGATCTTGGAAGAATATTCTTGGCGCATGATTTTTTTCGCACTCATCATTCCCACCCTCTTCGCTCTTGGTTCATTGGCGCTGGTCACTCCTGCATCAAAAACAGATCTTGTTGAACCCAAAAATCTTCTTAAATCCTTTGGCCGCTACAAAGAAGTTTTTGGCAACAAAATTTTCGTCTTTAAATCTATAGCCTATGGCCTTCATTATGGCTCCGTAATGCTGTGGATCACCTCATCGCCCTATTTGTTGATGGGACAAGGCGGCATGAGTGAACGAGTCTATTCCCTTTGGCAAATTCCTGTTTTCGTCGCTCTGGTAGCGGGCGCCAATAGCATTCGCCTCTTGGAAATAAAATTTACCTATTCGAATATCATCAAGATGGGCCAATGCATATCGATTGCGGGAGCAATCATCTTTTTAGGAGCAGCCTTTTTAAAGCTTGGCCCGCAAGGTTTGGTTTTGGCCTTTTTACCCGTAACCCTAGGCGTGGGCTTAGTCGGCTCTCCCCTCGCCCGAAAAGCCATGACCACCCCTCAGGCTGAGCAAGGAACCATTACTGGCGCCTTCTTCCTCATTATGAGTCTCACCGGAGGGCTTGCAAGCATGATTATTTCTTTTCTTGCCGACACGCCCCTAAAATTGGCTGTCTGCGTAATTATCATGTCAGTTCTGGGCCTGATTCTGGTGAATAATACCAGAAGATAAAGCTTATCTTTCAGGTGGAGAGATATCGGACAAATTGTATTTTAATATCAAGCACTTAAGTGAGTGTTTTATGATGTTTAAAATAATTAAATTTTTATTCCAATCTAATTGATTTAAATTTTTATTGTTGTAATTAGTTATACGATTATTGTCATACTCTGCGAGTGCGATCTTAGCTCGGGAGGGCTTTCAAAACGCTCCCGAGCCGCGGCGACATCGTGACTACGTCCCGCGCTCTACCGACCAGAAGGCCGGGGCTGTACCGCTGAGGAATTATTTTAATGAGTATAATAGTATGTTTAAATTTTATTTGATTTCTTTTTGCTTCTTTTCATTTGTTTCCTATGGGAGTGATTATTCTTTAAAAGATACTGGAGTTCTTAATTTAGTAAAAGAACTGATAGATAACGATAATTGTCATGTAGCAAAAAAAAATACTGTTATCACACCCAAGAAAAATTTTTTAATTAAGTTTGATGAAGAAATATTCAATGATTACAAAAAGCACTTGAAAAATAGTTTTAATTTAATACTTACTACAAAGCATAATTTTAGAGCAGACATAGAAGATATCAAATTTGATCTTTTTTACTCAATTAATGCGCCAGGAAAAAGAAAAAAAATAGAAATTTTAACATGGAAAGCAGTACGAGGAAAAACTGTCTATTTATATTTTCAAGAATATAAAATAATAGACCCTCTTTTCGATAGACCAAACTCTTTGCCTGAAAATGATGAAAATCAAGATTTTTCTTCAGTGCCCGAACTAAGCGCAGCAGAGAAAGAAAGCTTTCTTAAAGGATTTTATAATGAGGAAGAAATTGCTATTCCTTCAACGCCGGCCAAACAAAACGAAGCAGTAGAGAACGCGTTGTCGCCAACGACGAGATCTTTGTCAATGGAATTTCCCTTAGGTAAAACCCCTGAAGATATAGAGAATTTTCTTAAGCAACTGCATGGGAATGCTTATAAACCGCCCCAATCTAAGACGGAACCTTCCTCAACAACGCCAGAGCTTTCTCCTCTCGCTTCTAATCCACCATCTCTAAGCCTCGGAAAAAGTAGCATAGGAAATGTACCGCAGGAATCATCATCATCTCTTCCGATAGGTGAGCCGGACGAGAGCTTAGTGAATCTTTTATTAGGAATAAGAACGGAAGATAATAATGATAATTTATCTCTCGACGCCCAGAACGATAACCAATCATCGGTGTTAAGAACTCTTCCTCAGAAAAGAAAAAGAGAATGGGCAGATTGTTTTTTAAATGAATATTAAAATATCCTGGCATGAGATAATTATAAAATATAATATAGTACTTATTTGGCTTATTTATAGGTGTTCATGACGTTCAAATAAAGCTACCGATTCCACATGCATGGTCTGAGGAAACATATCGACTGGTTGCACTTTAAGCAAAGTATAGTGCTCGAGCATACGTGCATCCCGAGCCAAAGTAGCAGGATTACATGAGATATAAACCACTCGTCTTGGGCCATATTCGTTAATCGCTGCTACAACTTTCGCATCCAGCCCTTGCCGGGGAGGATTTACTAAAGCGACATCGATATCTTTAAACAAAGCTACATTTTCTTCAA
This sequence comes from uncultured Myxococcales bacterium, assembly GCA_964368985.1. GTDB lineage: Bacteria > Myxococcota > UBA727 > UBA727 > JABDBI01. The sequence continues at coordinate 17,491 of CAYJDW010000042.1, forward strand.
TTTTAGCAACAATAAACTCGGCATTAGCAATTCCATTTACCTGCGCATTCTCACGGGCGTCGAGCACCGCTTGCTCAACACATTCGGCTCCAATAACTTTTCTAGCCAGCCTAGAAGCCAAAAGCGACATGGTGCCGATACCACAATAGGCATCTAAAACAGTGGTGTTTTGATCTATATCAGCGAAATTTAAAGCAGTAGTATAGAGTATTTTAGCAGCGGGCAAATTAACCTGAAAAAAAGATGGCAAAGAAATATTAAAAGTTAAATTTTCTATTTTTTCTTGAAGAAAAGAACGCCCTATAAGTAAATTATTTTCATCACCCAAAATAGTATTTTGTTTTTTTCGATTGATGTTTTCAACAATCCCAATAACATTTTTTAAAGATGATTGAATTTGTTGTGCTAAAAGCCTCACCGCAGATTTTTGCCGGCCATTGGTAACTAATCCGATCAGCTGCTCCCCTTTTTCATTCGCTCTAAGCAAAAAATGGCGCAAGGTGCCTGTCTGTGTTGCTTCGCAATAAGGCTCAACCGACGACGATTGACAGAGCTCTCGAATAACCAAGACCGATTTTTCCATCGAATCATGATGAACTAGGCACTCCTCATAAGGGACGATCTCATGGGAACCGCGCCGATAAAAGCCAGCAACAACCTCTGCCCCTTTTTTAGCCACGGGAAGTTGAATCTTGTTGCGATAATGAAAAGGCTTGGGCGATGCCAAACAAGGTAATACGTGAGCCGTAGGAAAACCCCCAATCTCTTTCAAAGCATCTTTGACCATTTGAGATTTGGTTTGGAGCTGACCTGCATAAGAAAGATGCATAACCTGACAGCCGCCACAATCTTTATAACGAGTGCATGGCGGATTTATCCGGTTTTCATTGGCATGTTCAATAGATAAAAGTTGAGCCTTGGCATAAACAGGTTTTATAAGATTCAACCGAACCCTGACTCTTTCTTTGGGCAAAGCTCCATCAACAAATATGAGCAAACCATTAAGCGTTGCCACGCCTTCACCATGCTTCCCCAGACCGTCTATGGATAGCTCAACAATTTCGCCATCTTTCATAATTTTCACAAGTTTGTAATGGATCGCCACGCTCCGCTCGCCATGGCAATGAAAGACTAATACCCCAGCTTCTTCAAGCCCTTAACCGACGTTGTCCAATCAGGCTCAACGCGCACAAACAACTTAAGCATCACCTGACAGTTCAATAAATGCTCTATGTCCTTACGCGCGCGGGTACCAATCATCTTAATCGAGGCACCACCCTTACCCACCACGATAGCTTTCTGGCTCTTTCGCTCCACGTGAATAACGCCTTCGATTTCAATCAAGGGCTTTCTTTCATTTTCTCGTCGAGATTCATCGAAATGTTCTATGGTCACAGCCACGCGGTACGGAAGTTCGTCGTTTAGTTCCAGCATGGCCTTTTCACGAATAAGTTCGCCAACAATTTCCTTTTCACTACAGTCCGTAAAAAGCTCGTCGCTAAAAAGAAATTCAGCTGGTCGAGCATGGCTAGAAAGCACATTAAATAAGGCCTCCAGTCCATCATTTTTCATTGCACTAATAGGGATGATTTCGTCGATACCGCATTCACTCGCATAATGGGCGCTAAGCTCTAAGAGCTTGGATTTATCTTTAATCTCATCGATTTTATTGATCGCAATAATCAAGCGTTGCTTGTTTGCCTTCGTGGCATCTTTAATTTTGTTAATAAAACTAGAGTGCTTTTTAACAAAATCCTTCGCATCAACAATAGCGACAACTTGCTCCACGTCGGTCAATGCCTGAAAAATCTGATCATGCATGTAGTGATCAAGACTCGTTTCTTTGCGGACGGCACCCGGGGTATCAAAATAAATATGTTGATAGGCCCCTTCCGTTTTAATGCCACGAATGACTCTTCGAGTCGTTTGCGGTTTTCTCGTGGTGGCACTAATTTTCGTACCTACCAAGGCATTGAGCAAAGTACTTTTGCCGACGTTAGGCTGGCCAACGAAGGCTACGGTAGTTACATAGGTATTTTCTTTAGTCATTTATTTTACAACCACATTCACAAGACGATTAGGAACAACCACAATTTTCACGATATCTTTTCCTGCAATAAATTTTTGAACTTCGCTATCAGCCAAGACTAGCTTCTCCACTTCTTCATTGGATAAACCCTTAGCTATTGGCAATAAGCTTCGCATTTTGCCATTTACTTGAGCCACGAGTTTAATAGCGTCGTCTAGGATTAAGCTTTCATCAAACTTTGGCCATGAGCTCTCGAGCAAAAATCCCTTCTGAGAAAGGCGCTCAAAAATCTCATCACAGATATGGGGTGCAAAAGGAGAAAGTAAATGCAAAAATTGCGTGAGCGTGGAGAGCGCGATTTTTTCGCCTGCCGTAACCGTGTTCACAAAAGTCATCATCTGGGCAATGGCCGTATTAAAGCGCAATCCTTCAATATCCTGCTCGACTTTGCGAATAGTTTTATGCAGGTCACTCTTAAGCTCCGGCGACTCTTCCCCAAAATGCAATCTGATTGAAAGCTCGTTCGTTTCTTCATCTACCGCAAGACGCCAAACACGATGTAAGAAGCGATAAACTCCCTCCACACCGGCCATCTGCCAGGGTTTTACTTGCTCAAGCGGCCCCATGAACAACTCATAAAGACGCATGGAATCCGCGCCGTATTGCTGAATCACATCGTCAGGATTCACCACATTGGAGCGAGACTTAGACATCTTTTCAATCTGAGTTTTTAAAGGCTTATCACCATCTTTCGAAAAAAACTTGCCACTTTTCTCGGCAACTTGATCCGGATGATAATATTTACCCGCTTCATCCTGAAAGCTTGGTGCCAGGATCATCCCTTGATTAAATAACTTTTGAAAGGGCTCTTTAGTGTGCACGAGGCCGCAGTCAAACAATACTTTGTGCCAGAAGCGAGCATACAAAAGGTGAAGCACAGCATGCTCTACCCCGCCAATATATAAATCTACGGGCATCCAATAGTTCTCGAGATCTTTCGAAAAGGGCTCGGAATCATTTTGCGGGTCTAAATAACGCAAATAATACCAACAGGACCCCGCCCATTGCGGCATGGTATTTACTTCTCTAGTTCCCATTTCTCCGCTCGGCAGCAGTGCATTGCGCCATTCAGGGTTTGCTCGAGCCAAAGGCGGCAGACCATCATCGGTGGGCCGATATTCATCAATCTGCGGCAAAGCAATCGGAAGCTCATTTTCATTGAGCGGATAAGGCGTGCCATTGGCATCGTAGGCAATCGGAAAAGGCTCGCCCCAATAACGTTGGCGAGAAAATAACCAATCGCGTAGCTTAAAAGTAGTTTTTCTAACGCCGCATTCCGTTACTTCCAAAGCCACGAGAGCCCTTTTAATAGCCGCCTCTACTGACATGCCATTGAGGAAATCAGAGTTGATCATCTTATCTTCGCTGATAACTTCAACAATCTCTAACCCAAAGGCAGTCGCAAAGGCCCGATCACGCTCATCATCACTTGGAACTCCCATTACTGCGCCTGAGCCATAGTTAACCAGCACATAATCCGCAATAAAAATGGGCAATTTCTTCTCAGTAAAAGGATGAATCGCATAGCTGCCACTAAAAACACCTGTTTTTGATTTTTGCGCGTCGCTGCGATCTGCCTCGTTTTTACTCTTAGAACTTTCGATATAAGCCAGAGCTTCACTCTTTCGCTCACTGGACAACAAGCTTTTGGCTAAAACATGCTCAGGGGCAATAGCGAGAAAAGTAACCCCAAAAATAGTGTCTGGGCGGGTCGTGAAAACTTCAATTTTATCGCTAGAATTTGCCACCGAAAAGGAGACTTCGGCCCCTTCTGATTTGCCGATCCAATTTCTCTGCATTTCCTTGACGCTTTCCGGCCAATCCACGTCATCTAAATCCGTCAGCAATCGTTCGGCATAGGCGGTGATCTTTAACATCCATTGACGCATCAAACGGCGTTCAACCGCATCACCAGTTTCTACATATTTGCCATCTTTTACTTCTTCATTCGCCAACACCGTTTTTAATGCCGGACACCAATTTACATTCACTTCAGCAAGATATGCCAAGCCCATATGATAAAGCTTTAAAAAGATCCATTGCGTCCATTTATAATATTTCTCGTCGGTGGTGCTTATTTCTCGGGACCAATCATAATAGAAACCCAATCTTTTAATTTGAGCCCGAAAATTGTCAACGTTACGCTTGGTGATAATCGCTGGATGAATGCCATCTCTCATAGCCGCACGTTCAGCGGGCAGGCCAAAAGCATCCCAGCCCATCACATGCAAAACATTAAAGCCATTCATGCGCTTAAAGCGTGCCACAACATCAGTGGCAGTATAGCCTTCTGGGTGCCCCACATGAAGACCTGCACCCGAGGGATAAGGGAACATATCGAGG
>CAYJDW010000043.1:0-16854 GCA_964368985.1 uncultured Myxococcales bacterium
ATCATTCAGCAATGCGCGAACTTGGTCCACATTTCCAAGCAAACATGCCCTATGAAGTTCTTCTTGGAAAAATTCCTCAGTATCGTCGAGGCCAACATTGCAACTCTCCTTCTCCTGAGCCGCCGCTGTGGTCAGTGCAGCTCGCATTTCATCAAATTGTTTTGAAAAGTTTTTTTGCAAATCCTTGGCGTTCAAAAGATCCAGAGGAGATTGGCCTGCATTATTGCGTTCGGTAACACGGGCCCCACCTGCGACAAGAGCTTTTACACAACTTTCATCAATATTGACTCTTTTGATAGCATGATGAAGGGCGGTATTACCGTCCTTATCGCGGGATGTAATGTGGGCACCCTTTTCGAGCAAAAGTGAAACTATTTCCCCATCCGCCGCGTGCATTAAAGGACTTCTCTCAGCGATATCAAGTGCATTTACTTCAGCACCCAGTTCAAGCAATTTTCGAAGAACAAGCTTCATGTTTTTTCTTGAAGCGGCTTCAGTAAGTGCCGTCCATCCCGTGAGAGGATTTTTATAGGAAAAATCAATCTCAGGGAGCAAGAGCAAATCTAAAGCAATATAAGCCTCGTTCTCATTTAGAGCATATATCAGAGGCGTCATCCCATCCTTTAAGTGTCGGACATTGGGCCTTCCATGCCAAAGCAATTCCTGAACTCGATTTCGTGAAGATTCTTTAATTTCATAAAAGAGCATTTCAGTATCACGGGCGAGAAACAATGTTGCTTGCGTGTTTTCTGCACCAAAGAGATCCTGATAAAGTTGCTTTATTTCAGGTTCTTTGCGGTTTGCCATCAAGCTTTTTGGCGTCAATAATTGCTCATGATTTCTTTCAATATCCCCAGCAAATTCGATAAAAAATAACCGAATAAAGTTGGCAATGAGGCTACCTGACCCATCATTTTGCAGGAAAAATATCAAATGCTCTGGCGTTAACCCACCCTTATCTTTTGAGGACAAAGGTGCACTGTTTAAAAGCAGCGCTCTGGCTATTTCTAAGTTTCCATGAAGTACAGCTATATGTAATGCACTTCGACCTTGCTGATCTACGGCGTAAAAATTAGGTCTCGTATGGATTATCCTTTTGGCAATTTCGGTATGTCCTCTTTCAATCGCCAACAGCAGGGGCGTCGCACCTGCATAATCTTTTATATCAACACTTCGAGGCCTACCAGGTCCAACCAACTTTTCTGTCTCTGCTTCTTTCTTGAGCAGCATATCCACAATTGCTAAATCACCCAATGCCACCGCCGAATGAAGTGCCGTCTGCTGGTAACTATCTTGCGTAGTTATCTCTGCACCTTGGTCCAAAACTTTTTGCACCATGCCTAGCCCTAGAGAAATAGCCACCTGAAGCACGGTGGTATTAAAATAGGCGTTGTCATTATAACTAATAATATTTTCTATTTTGCCTGTAGCAGCAAGGCGACTCCTTAGTTCGTTCTGGGCCATAGGAGAGCGAGCAAAGGACTCAACTGAGTCACGGGTTATGATGTTATTAAAATTACCCGCACTCAAACCACCTGCTCCAACCACAGAAAACATACATAATAAACGACTAATTGCGAGAAAAATTTTCATAATAATTATCCAACCAAAGCAACGATGCGATTAAATAATGTTAATATTTTCTTCGGTCAATAAGGTGGATAAAGTTGATTTCCTCCGGTATTGCGAACATATTTTGCATTATTTAGCCTATCTTGAAAACGATTTATCTAAGACACATGGTATTGCCCAATGAATATATTTAGATGTTTTATTTTCTCTGCCCTCCTATTAATGTGCTCTAGAGCATTTGCCCTCGCTGCGGGCCCTGGGCACTCACAGAAAGTACACGTTGCCGATTGCAGTGCAGGTTTTCCTCAGCTCCCTTTGGGCTATCAAAGCCATATTCTTCAGAATATTTCGGGTAAGCATAATGACCAACACAATGCAGAATTATATATTAATTATGTCATGACATGGTTTAGAGACTATGAAGAAAAATGGATTATTTTTGGGGTCGATGAAACATTGTTGACGGGCCCGATTACTCGCCCAGTTTACCCCAATATAATGGAAGTATTTACCGCCTTAGAAAGCCAAGGGTGGAAGATATTTGCGATAAGCACTAGAAAGCACAGCCAAAAAATGGCCTATGACACCTTTGCAGATTTGGAAGCCGTTGGTTTAAGCCCTTGGTTTAAGCCACTAAATAAGGAGGGACAAGAGATCGATCTTGAGTCCGACGACGGAGTCTTGTTGCAAGAGATCGATTTGGGAGGCGGTGTTATTCAGGTGGGAAATCTTATTTTCACCTCGTCGAAGCGTTTTAATGAAGTTTCGCAAGATAACAAAGGCGTCGCGCTACATCGCTATCTGACATCGCTTAACCGAAAGCCAGGTGCTCTAATCTTTGCTGACAATACATTTATCCACAATCAGGAAATAAGCACATTATGCGCCGCTAACAACATTCCAAGCGTGGCTCTTCATTTTTGTGATGCAGAACTTGAGAAAGAAGTCTGGAGCGGGAAATCAGGAAATAATAGCGGATTTGGAAATATTTCTGAAGCAGAAAAACATATTTTTACCACATCATCAGATGGCATGGATATTTTTTACACTATCAAATCTTTTCTCATGAATTTAAATAAAGACACTATTATTGAACAAGAAGCTCCGCGCCACTATAAATTATTTATTGATTATGATGATACCCTGGTTTATGGCACGACACCAAATGGCGAATCAGCAGCCCTGCTTTATCCGGAAATACCTCGTATTTTTCAGGAATTAAAAACATTAGGGTTTAGCTTCGCGATCCTTACTGATCGGGAAGCAGACTCACAAATGTGGGGAGAAATAAGACAAGCATTGGAAGATAATAAATTGCTTCAAGCATTTGGCCTACAAGCTTTGTCCCCTTTTTCACCATTTGGCGCTATTGAACCTGTTTATGAGCCCTACCGAGATGGCTTTATTTCCCCATTAGTCCTCCACAGTTCGTGCAAAATTACTCGAGAGAAATTTGGCGATCTTCTTTATAACCATTGTAAGGAGCTGCAAAGAAAGCGACCGCGGGCTCACCGAAACTTTATCCAGGCCTACAGTGCCACTAAGGCTCATATGGTGCACCATCACCTAAGAACAAATATGGCTCAAGCTGAGCAGATTGTTATTTTCATCGAGGATTCTCAGACTGATTGCGAAGAGGTATTTAAATTACTGAAAGAGCTTGGCGTTCCTTGTTTGGTAATACAAAGCACACAGGCTGATAAATTACGCAAGTTTTTCTTGGGACGCTAAAGTATGGCATCGATGGATTGGCACGCTGCGCTCGCAATGAATGAGGGTTTGAAAAAAAATTTTTACTCATAGGAAAATGGCAGATTTTTTCGAATAGCGGCTTCAGGGCTATGGGTCTTTGGTCCCTCGGCGAGAGCAATGGCGACAAATAATGAGCCAACAAAACTGGTTAAAACGAGCATCAATTGTAATCTCGTGCAAGCAGTTCTTGGTTTAGTCGTTTGAAAAATACTTAAATGACCACAGGATATTCGTTCATTATTTCTATTTGTCACTATTGATCCTTAAAAGTGATTTATCTCTGGAGCAAAGCTTTATCACCAAACTGTTTTAGGTCCTAATTCATTTTTTTAAATGAAACACTTTTTTCTAAGCTTGGTTCCAGAAAATTATTATTTTTTGCCTGCCAATTAGTGAAAATAAATCATTGCATTTTGAAAGCACTTTCGTGTTAAGAGTGATCTAATAATTCAAGAACACGGGTGAATTCATGGCAAGCAGATTGATTGTTGAGAGAGTCCCTTTAAAAACTTTACAGAGGCATCATCATAACTGGCTCAATTGTTTTGGAGATCAAGAAACCCTCGTTGATGCCGTCGGCAACCGTCCAGGTTTTTTTGGACCTAATCCGGTGGCTTTTTTATCGTTAGTGGCAAGGAGACCTTCCATTCAGCTTGGCGATCTCGATGAAGCGATTATCAACGATCGCACCCTAATGCGCGCATCAGCCTTTCGTGGCTCCTTATTTCTTATTAATACCCAAGACTATCCCATTTATTTTCGTACCTTTAGCCAAGGACTCTTTCAAAGAGGTTTGCAAAAACTTGCCGACGACAAAATCACTAAATCAAATTTATTTCTTTTCGCGGATTTATTGGAAGCTGCTGATCCCGTACTTCCGTTGCCGCTGCCCAATCTTATGGAAATCATGTTTCCCGGACGCAAAGAAAGACCTTCCATGGAAGTCTTTCAACGCATCATTCAGAAATTATGCGACATGGGTGTCCTGATCCGAGCAAACGCCAAAGGCTGGAAGGGTAATGACTTTAGTTATGCACTGCTAAAAAAATGGCTTCCCGAAATCTCCATAAAACCCGATAATCCTGAAACTGCTCGTACGGAAACGATTAGAAAATATTTACGAGCCTATGGACCAGCCTCAATGGACGATATTTCGTGGTGGACGGGTTTGCCATTGCTGCAGTGTCAACGCTCCGTTGCACACCTTAGACGCGAAGCACTAAGATTCCATGTCGATACTTATCGCGACGATATGATTGGGCTCAAAGAAACGGTGGAGTTATTAAGGAAGAAGACCGGCAATGAAGAAGAAATCCAACTCTTGCCCCCCTGGGATCCTTACACCTTAGGTTGGCGCTGCCGCAAAAGAGTCGCGGATAAAGAAATTCTGCCATTTATTTACGATGCCAATGGTAATGCCACCAGCGTGATTGTCGACGGTGGAAAAGTTATTGGGGTTTGGCAATACAGAGATAATGAAGTTAATGTGCTCGAGTATCATATTTTTAATCAATATCGCGACCGCAAAAAAATAGCGCTTCCTCGCATCGAAGAATGGGCTCGCGGACTCACCAAGCTCTCCGGATCCCTCACCGCCAATATTATGGAACGTCCCCTCGACACACCGCTCACTGGCCGCCCTGCTGGCTCTTTTCTCTGGCCCCTTGGAAAATTCATGCCTGGCGCCACTGACCATCAAAAAGAAGTGGCGAGCCCTATGGAACGAAGAACCTCGAACACCTTCCGGCAAAAATATTTGGACAACGAATACTTGGTGCGCCCCAATGTCGTGGCTCAAGAATCAAACGATGCCGAAACAGTTTCACAACCTTAGAGGGCAAAACCACTCGACCGTGAGAAGCCGAGTGGTGCAAAATCACGTCTTAGAAAAAGTTAATACAAACTCGCAATATTTTCCTTCCACCGAGTTAACCGCGATGGCGCCTGCCATTGCTGTCATCATGCGGCGGCAATAATGGAGGCCAACTCCGCTGCCGCCGCTTCTTTTGGAAAAACCATGTTCAAAAATGTGGGGCAAATCACGTTTGTTAATGCCTTTGGCGGTATCACAAAAATGCAAATGCCTTTCATTAGGAGATTCCGAGGTCCATATGGTAATGACGCCTTTTTTTTCACTTTGAATAAAAGTAAAAGCGTTTCGCATGAGGTTATATAAAATATGAACTACTAAGTAACGATTACCATAAAAATTAAAATCTTCGACGCCACTCACATCAATCAACGATTTTTCATTCTCCCGGAAGCAATATTCATTAAGTGCAATATCGACGCATTCTCTCGCTGAGCATGTTGAAAAATGAGCACTCCAATCATTATCTTTTAGCTGTAAAAGTAACATATCAATAATATTCAAGGTACTTGCACAAATATAGCGCATGCGCTCGGGAATACTCGCAACACTTTCTAAGGCGAGCTGAGAAATCTTTGGCACGCGTAAGCCTGCGGCGCGAGCCTGGCTATAACCATCCACCAAAGCCGGCAAACAATCTTTCAGCCCACTTGCTGAAACGTGGATCGACGATAAGGGGGTACGCATTTCGTGGGCAATTGTGCCGCCCAGAGCCTTGAAGGTGACGAGCTTTTCCATCAACACGCGTTCCTTATTGCGTGAAAATAAGGCACCGGCAGTCACTGAGACAATAATCGCATAGGTCATTATAGGAAAGTTACCTATATTTGGATCGAACTGTGTTAAATCGCCAAATAATATAAAAGAAATTGCAGCAAAAAGCCCGCCAAGCAAGATGGTCGATATATAGGTTTTCCAGTCGACTAAAATACCTAAAATAAAAATCGTGAGAACTAAGTCGATTACCCATTCAATGGCGCAAGAAGAAAAAAGGCACATGGAGATAGCAAAGAAGGGCAAGCAAAAAAATAAGGTTATATGCCAAAAAAGTGGCAAATATTTTAATAAGCGGCGCGACCAAAAATCTTTCATCACCAACAAAAAGCTAAATATACTGGCAATAACGCGCAAATAGACAACAAACTTTGGGGTTATGCCGCCTGAGGTATTGGCGAAAATGAAAGGAACAAAGCATAAGTTCGCCACTGAAAAAAGCACGAACATGCCGTAGGGGGCACCGAATACTTCAACTTTTTGCGTGGACTGATCCACTAATTTATCAAAATAGCGAGAGAAAAAGTTCGCGGCTTGCTTTGTGGAACTGCCTAAAAGATTGCTCAGTTGTTTATTATTGGTGAGAACTTGCCAATCCTCCCCACCGCCCCCAAACTTTTTTTTTTCAAAGACAAAAAATACAAAATAAATGCAGGCACTCATCAATACCGACGGCAATAAGCTATCAATATGAGTCTCTTCATAAAAAAAAGCGCGCCACATTAAAAAAGTGCCCAGGCCACCCGTGGCACTCAGCAAAAAAGCGTTCATGCTGGCCCGCGCTCCAAGAATACTGGCTACTAAGGGAACTGCGATGCCGGGCAACCAAAAGGCATAGGCGAGAATACTAAGTTCGATAATATTAGTGGTGCTCAACGCGGCTGTTACCGCAATAACGCCAATGAATAGAGTCATCCAGCGAGCTATTCTGAGCTCTCCTTGCTCGCTGAGTTTATCACCGCAAATGGGTTTTATGACATCGTGCGTAAGCGATAGGCCCGCCACATGCAGCAATGAATCCGCTGTGGACATAATTATTGCCATTACGCCGGCAATAACTAATCCTCTAATACCGACGGGTAAAATATGACTCACCAAATAAGGAAAGGCCATGTCAGCTTGAAGCGTGGGCTCAAGGATAAAAGCAACCAACCCTAAAACAGCTACCATAATGAAATAGGGCACCCGAGCAAAAGCGGATATCATTAGAGCTTTTTTAATTTGCGCCGCATCTTTTCCCATGAGGAAGCGCTGCGCCAAAGCAGGCGTCATGTTCGGTAATATAAATACAAACAATAAACTATAAAAACGAATTTGGTCGCCGGTTTTTGGTATCAATGAAAGTTTTTCGGGAGGAACCGAATTGAGTAAGCCATAAAATCCGCCCACCATCTCGACGCCAATCGTGAAAGTTACGGGAATGGCGATGATGAGGACGCCAAATTGAATAGCATCAGTTATCGTCACCGCTTTCATGCCCCCCAGGGCTGAATAAACAATGACAATGCCGAGGCCAATAATCACACCCAAAGTGTAAGGCAAATCGAGAAAATAATTGAGAAGATGTCCGACCGCGGCCACCTGCATGCTTAAATAAACGCTCGCTTGCAAGGTGCCGGCCACCCCCACCAGGATTTGTCCGACTTTACCGTAATAGGTGCCCATTATATCGCCTACCGTCAAACAACCTGCAAAGCGATCGAACTTGGGAACGATGAAAAAAGCAGTCAATAAATCTCTGATGACAAATCCAAAACACGCCAGCAAAAATACCAAACCGGTGCTAAAGATTTTTTCGGAGACGCCCATGGTAGCGCCACCGCCAATCAACGTCGCGAAAATAGTTGCCACTATCACGAAAGTAGAAAAAGAATTTTTAGCCACCGCATAGTCTTTCATGTCTCGTACTTTGAGACCGCTCATTAAACCAACGACCAGCACTGCAATCATGTAAAAGGCTACTATGGCGATATCAATCATAAACAGTATCTTTCATCCCTTAGCTTAAACAACTATTTTATAAAACTCATAGCTGAACATCGCACACTGGCAAGCCAGGTTCTTTTGTCGTGGGGCATTGGGGCAAGAATGTTAATTATTCTCGAGGAAAGACCAAAATAAATTCCGCAAAACTCCCAAAAACACTGACACATTCTATGTGCCCACTTAACGACCGCATCGCGTTTTTGCAGAAGAACAATCCCACCCCTTCTCCGCCGCTACGCCGGCTGAAAGAGAAATCAAATATATGGGGTAAATCTTTATCGGGAATTCCTAGCGCACTATCCTTAAAATGCAGCTGATTATTGCGTTCATCTTGCTCATACCAAATCTCAATATGGCCTTTTTTATTATTTTTAATATAATAAAGGCTATTACTAATAAGATTAAATAATATTTGGACGACGGGATTTTTACGTCCTAAGAAAGTAAAATTGTTATTTCGACGCCATGCAATTAAATCTTTTTCCTCATGGCGAAATCGATATTCGCTCAATGCTTCGGCGACACAATCATCAATATTAATAGTCTTTTTTAAGGATTGGCGCTCAGGCTCGTATATACGTCCGAGCAGCATCTCAATAATATTCATGGCATCATTGGACGCATTCACTAATTGTTTAGGAATATCTTTTAATAAAACCATGCGTTGATTAGTACCGAAAGCTAAGCTTGGCCAATGGTTCTCTAAAGAGCGTGCGGTCAAAGAAATGCTTGATAATGGCGTGCGAATTTCATGGGCCAGCGTGCCGGCAATGGTTTTAAGGGTGGCAATTTTTTCACACATAGATTTTTCTTTGATGCGGGAAAAAATAACGCCATTAATAAGAATCAAAATAACGCCAAAAATAAAGGGCAAAAATGGCACATTTTCCGTCACAATTGGTTTGTGCAAAAGTTGGATGTTCAGGATAAAAGCAACAACTATCGCCATCGCGCTGATGACCAGATAACTGGCCCAATCAACCAGAGTGCCGAGGAAAAATAACGAGACTAAAAAATACATTAAAGATGGCGAGGAAAAACCGGACAAAAAACAGATAGAGGTAGCAGTGAAGGGCAGTGAAATGGCTAAAGTCAGGTGCCAAAACAAAGGTAAAAACTTGAGGAATCTTGGGGTCCAAAAACTATGAAATACTAAGAAAAGTCCGAGCATTGAACCCGTGGCTTGCAAATAACAAATGACTGAATATTCAAGACTCCCCGGCGGAACCGATACAAAAAACGCAATGGCATGAATATGAAAGGCTCCGATTATGCCATATAAGGTATAAGGCGCACCTACCATTTGCACCCCAGCCGTGGACAGTTTCAAAAGCCACCGGCCAAGTGATAAAATAGGCATAGCTATAAATTCATTTAACATCATAAAAATATTTATCCCGCCAATACTTCCTCTTCTTGGCGCTTATCTACTCGATCCCACAATCTTGGGGCCAAAAAGAATACCAATGTGCTCACTGCGGTAGCGGGCAAAAAAGCCTCGACATACCAAATAGGCTGAGCCCATGCACGCCATATATAAAATACGGTGAGAGACATAAAGGCCCCAATATAGAAAGTTTTTTTCGACGGACGATGTCCAATAATTCTTAAAAGCAAAGGGATAAATACAATCGGTCCCCAAAAACTCAGGGCAAACAAGGCAAGCTCATAAACGCTAGGAATATAAAGGGCCATTACCACGGCAAAAACGCCAAAAAAAGCAGTGGCAAAACGCATGAGACCTAGTTCTTGAGCATCACTAAGCTTATTCGGCAAGCAAGGTTTTAAGATATCGCGCACGATCGTGATGGAAGCCACGTTTAAATAACTATCTGCCGTCGACATAACCACCGCGAGCAGTCCCGAAATGGCGATACCTTTGAGACCAACGGGGAGGCCCACATCGATAATGTAGAAGAAAGCAGTATTCGAATCGATATTGGGAGCTAACACCAAAGCAGAAAAACCAATGGTCCCGACCATAATGTAATAGGGCACGCAGCACAGGGCCGATAAAGTTAATGCGCGTTTTACCTGAGCCAAATCGCGGCCCATCATAAAACGCTGCAATAAAGCGGGATCAAGATTAGGCAGCAAAAACACTAAAGCCATGCTCATGATCTTCATGCCGCTTTCATAATCTGGCCAAAGCGTGAGATGAGAGCTTGGCAACTTCTCAATAAGGGCCAAAAAGCCGCCATTATTAATCACACCCACGGAGAAACAAAGCGGGATGGCACACAGCAACACGCCAAATTGAATAACGTCGGTAATGGTCACCGCGCGGATGCCGCCAAAAGCTGAATAAACAATGACCACGATGGCAGAGAAAATAACGCCCAATTCATGGGAAATTCCCAAAAAATAATGCAAAACATAGCCCGTCGCGCTTATTTGTATGCCGACATAACCAATGCATTTAAAGAGCCCCGCCAGGCCACATACTACCCTCGCAGCTTTGCCATAAACTGGCTCAATAATATCGCCAAGCGAAATAGCATTTTTAAAGGAAATCATGCGCGGCACGACCACCTGCGCAGTAATAAAATCTCGCAAACAAGCAGCCAAGTTGACCGCCCCAAACATCAAGCCGATGCTATAAAACTTTTCAGAAGCGCCAATCGTCGAGGCACCACCGATAATAGTTGCAAAGAACGTCGCCACCAGCACAGAGGTTGGAAATTGTGTTTTAGCAATGGAAAAATCAAATACTGATTCGACATTACGGCCATAGACTATACCAAACACTAAAACTAGCGCAAAATAGGCTAAAATTACAACGATATCAATCATGATTAACGCTCAATTACCAGACGTAAAACAAACTTTTATGAAGGAAATAGGCTATAAAAAATTTATTCGCCACTAACTGCAAACCAACATGGAGTACCTGTCTATAAATAGGCCGTCAATGCGCAATCACCATTTGAGGCAAGCTAAGGGCTGGCATCGTATTATTTTAATATTAATAAAAAAATAACGGCATATGGAGAAAGTGCCTCCACATGCCGTTTGATTGATTAATACGATAAAGCTAAACCGGGATTTTCTGCTAAGTTGGCCAAATAAAGCATGGGTGCCCAGTTGGCGTCGAAAACTCGATCAATAATGGATGCGCCGGGGTAAAAACCGCCATCCCACATTGATGCAGGAGAAAGTTCAAAGGTAAAGCAATAAACTTTTAGCTGACCATAGAGCCAATCACAGGTATCACCTGAGGCAATATATAATTCCGAAGATTGCATAGGTTCATAGTGATTCATAGCGGCCATATCACCGGCCATTTTCTTGAAAAGAGCTTCGTCCGCTCCGCCCACGCCTTCATTTTTTCCCCCCCAAGGATAAAGGATTAACTCGGAGAAAGTGTGGAATGAAAGGGCGATACTCACGTTTCTATGGGCAAGGAAAAAATCTCTGATGGCTTTGGTTTCTGGTTCTGAAAAAGGTGCCGTTCCCATGTAGACATCTGAAGATGGGCTAGTTGATGATCCGCCGGTGCCCCAACCATAGCCATAGTTACGATTCAAATCGACACCATAGCTATTGCCGTTATTTTGGCGACGATTTTTTCGCCACATTTTATAACGTTGGCCTTCAATGTCATACATCGCCCCATCAGGATTCACCATGGGAATAATATATAGTTCGGTGCTATTAACTAAATCACGAATACCAATATCAGTTGCGTATTGAGCTAAGAGCTTTTTAGCTAACATAATAGGCATTTCGGTGGACACGTGTTCTCTCGCGTGATGGGTTCCCATGTAGACCATGCCGGGTTTTTCTTCATCATTAGCACTCAGACCGCTAATTTTAATGGCCCAGATTTCTTTGCCTAATATTGATCGGCCAATGGAGAAAACACTGACCAACTGGGGGTGCTCACGTTCAAGCTGTCTGAGCTCATTGATCATTTCATCATAGGTGTGGAACTTTAGATCTTCGCTCGGAAATTCAATCACTCCAGCGAGCGATTGATATTCTTCAAGCGATCCTTCATTAAGTACGACAGCACTCATAATTTTTGGTAAAAAAGCTTTTTCCAAAAGCGCTAAATCTTCACCATTTACCACTGAAATAATCCGTTCCCCTTCTACTGAATCGAGATGGATAATATTAGCGATTTGTGATCTAACCTGCGCATTTTCAGCTTTTAGTTCAACAATAAAAAACGTCTCATCCACTTCGACGTTGACATTCTTCAATGCCATCAAACTATGAGCGCTAATAATAAATATAAAGAGATACCTAATACGCATTGTTCCCCCTAGTGTTTCGTGTATATAATCGAGAAAAACACAACAAAAAAACTGCTATAGCGCAGAAGCTATACTCTATATTTATAGAACAGATTGAAGGGATTTATCTAGAATTTTAATAATTATTTAATGGGTTAACGGTGTGCCAGTCTCCCGTAGCCAAAAATGACAAATGGAGCCGACTCTTAGATAGTCCGCTAAAGTACTTGAAGCTAGGAGATGTGCGTTGGTTGAAACAATGGTGCGCCCGGCACGACTCGAACGTGCGACCTCCAGATTCGTAGTCTGATGCTCTATCCAACTGAGCTACGAGCGCGTTCGACCTAATTCGCATAATAGAATATCTTGTCAACCGATGATGGATAATAAAAGCCCAAGGCAAATCTTTAAATCAGACCTTATCCATGCTAAAGCCAGAACATGAATAAACTAATGGCAGGTGTTCATAAATTTCAGCAAGAAATTTTTGGATTGCATAAAAAATTATTTACTAAACTCGCCAAGCGACAAGCTCCTCACACCTTATTTATTACCTGTTCTGATTCTCGCATTAGTCCGAGCATGCTGACCCAAACCGAACCAGGGGAAATTTTTATTCTTCGCAATGCGGGCAATATTGTTCCTGAATACAGTGAGATCCCGAGCGGAGAAGCCGCTACGGTTGAGTTTGCGATAATTGGGCTTGGCATTGAAAATATCGTGGTATGCGGCCATTCCAATTGCGGCGCTATGCAGGCGGTTTTGGATCCTAAGCTGACCGAGAGCCTCCCTGCCCTGCGAGCTTGGCTCAGCCACACTGAGAATACCCATCGAACGCTAGAGAAAAGCTATGCTGATCGCAGTGCCAATGAGCTTTTAAATATTGCGGTGCAGGAAAATGTTTTAACCCAGCTGGAAAACCTTCGGACCCATCCAGCCGTCCGCGATCGTATAACGCAGGGAAAACTTCATCTTTATGGCTGGGTCTATAAAATTTCCACCGGCGAAGTTTTCAGCTACGATTTCAAGGATGAACAATTTCGGCCGCTCGCGGAAGCGAATCGGGCAATGCGTCATGCTGACCAGGCGGCCGATGATAATAAGTTTCAAATGTGAGCCTTAAAAGTCACTATTGAAACAAGATGAGTGCCATGGAAATACATACTATTGGAACACCGCTCATGTGGGTTGCCTTTACGCTATTTATTCTCATTATGTTGGCCCTCGATTTAGGGATATTTCACCGCAAATCTCATGTTATAGGCGTCCAAGAAGCCATTAGATGGACCTTGGTTTGGATCGGCCTCGCCTTCATTTTCAATGTTTCGGTGTGGTTCTGGTTTGGGCCAGACCGGGCCTTAGAATTTCTCACCGGTTATCTCATTGAGAAAGCTCTCTCCGTGGATAATCTCTTTATATTTATTGTAATCTTTTCTTATTTTGCCGTACCCCGGGCCTTACAGCATCGCGTTTTATATTGGGGCATCCTAGGCGCTTTGGTGTTACGCGCCATTTTTATAGGCGTAGGGGCGATCCTTTTACAGAAATTTCACTGGATTATTTATCCTTTTGGGCTCCTCTTAATTTGGACCGGAATCAAACTATTTTTCGAGCGGGCAGCGGCTATTGATCCCGAAAAAAACCTCATCACTCGTTTTTTTAAGCGCTTCATTCCCATGACCCCTGATTTTCGCGGAAGCTCGTTTTTTGTCGTGCAGGATAAACGCCTTTACGCGACCCCCCTTCTCTTGGTTCTCTTCACCATCGAAATGACCGACCTCATCTTTGCCGTTGATTCTATTCCCGCCATCTTTGCGGTAACTTCGGATCCTTTTATTGTCTACACTTCTAATATTTTCGCTATTCTTGGCCTTCGCGCATTATATTTTGCCATTGCAGGAGTGGTGGAAAAGTTTTGTTATCTTAGAATCGGTTTAGCTTTAGTGCTCGCCTTTGTGGGAACTAAAATGCTCATCAGCGGCTATTTTAAGATTCCCATTGCTCTTTCCCTCGCCATCGTCGTCCTCTTGATCGGTGGATCCATAGTGGCTTCTATCTTTTTTCCGCCTAAGAAGTCTTGCTAGGGGCACTCGCCCTATATGTCAGCACACGCTCCAAAATAATTGCCACGATCATGATGGCTATGCCGGCTTCGCAGCCTAGCTTTATGTCGACCGTATTTAGTGCGCGCACTACCGGCTCACCTAGGCCTTCGGCTCCCACCAGGGCGGCTATTACTACCATCGACAAAGACAGCATGATGCATTGACTAAAACCCGCCATGATTGAGGGCCAGGCGCTCGGTATTTCTACTTTTATCAGACGTTGCCATGGCGTGGCGCCGAAGGCATCGATGGCTTCGAGCAGATCGGGGGGGACTTGGGTGATTCCTAAATAGGTCAATCTAATCGGCGCGGCAATGGCAAAAATGATGGTGGAAATGAGGCCAGGTACCACGCCGAGGCCAAAGAGAATCAAGGTCGGGATGAGATAAACGAAGGTGGGGACGGTTTGCATCAGATCGAGGAAAGGATGGATCATTTTATAAATAAATGGACGGTGAGCGGCAATAATACCGATAGGGAGGCCGATCATGATGGAAATCAGCGCCGAAAGACTGACCAAGACCAGGGTCTGAATGGTTTCGCTCCACAACGACAAGTTTACGATAAGCAGCAGCCCCATAAAAACCATCAAAGATAATTTCCAAGAGCGGCGAGCAAAAAAACTAAGAACGGTGAAAAAGAAAATTAATAAAAGCCAGTGAATATTAAGGAGAAAATTAGTTATAGCCTCAATAATTATTTCAATCCTGTGCGCCACAACGCGAAACTGGTGAGAAAAATTGTTGGTCAAAAGATTAATTCCTAGCTCCACCCAATCACCAATCGGCAGCTCTAAATTATTGGCTTTAGCGCCACTACTCGCCATATGTTGTTTAAGAGCGACAGCGGCAGGTCGGCCGTGCACATCGTTGATGCCTTTGAGCCAACTTAGAGCGATTGATTGGTGCTCATTGAGCCACCTTTGGGCAGCCTCGCGGGGGGACAGATCGTCCTCGATAATCAGGCCCATGAGATAGTTTTCCATCTCAACCGTAAAACTAAGACGTTTGAAAAACTGCGAGAGATTAGGACAATCCTTAGTGAAATTTTTCCTTGCCACCGTATAAACAGCTGAAGCGCCAAAATCTGGGCCAAAATATTCATCACCGCCAGAGAGATAATTCATTTTAAGAGAGAGATTCATTGGATGGGGGGCCCATCCTAGAAAAACTATCCATTGTTTTTCGGCCACTGCTTGTTTAACCGAAACCATCATCCCCTGCTCGCTCGACTCAACCAATTGCCAATCACCAAGCTTAAAAGCGTTAGCCTTGATCATGGCCTCGATTAAACGATTGCCGTCGTTACCAGATTCAATACCGTAAATTCTGTGAGAGAATTTGCTAGCAAAGGTTGCAAGGTCGACGAAAGATCGGATTCCCGCTTCATAAACATAATCCGGTACCGCCAAACTATAGCGGGCGCCCCTCAGATTTTGATGTATCTGCACCACCGAAGCCTCGTCGAGATAAGGCCTAATATCGGCTTCTTGGCTCGGCATCCAATTGCCTAAAAAAATATCGAGATCGTTATTTTTGAGACCCATAAAAGTCACGGGAATACTTAAAACCGAAACTTTTGGTTCGTAACTAAGCGCAATCAATAACTCTTCGGCAACGGCCGTAGTGGCGGTCACATCGGTCCAACCAATATCAGCGAGGCGGATACTTCGGCACTGATCGGTCACCGATAAGAGTTGATAAGAAAGTAATGCAACGATCGCTATAAAAGTAATTTTCATAGTTTTACCTTAAAATTTATTTTCTCATCATGAAAAGAAAAGTTGCGGATCCGACTCAGTTGCTTCGGCAATGTTTCACCTATCCGTCGTGAAAATGCGCGATGGCTTCTTGTTTGCACACTATTTATGAGAAATTTGAACAAGATCTTGGTCGCCTTGGTTAAAATATAAATAATTTGTTTTCACCTCATAAAAAGAGTTCAAGGTGCGAGGAATTATGGCCAAGATACTAAAGATTTCGACTCACTCAGAGTCGGGATTTTTTTCAAAGGATAAAAAGCTGATGACCAACAGAAATATTTTTTTCACCATAAAAAAAATAAGTTATTCAGCCATATTTTTTCTGGCCCTCCTCCCGGTCCTTAGTTTTTGGCTCATGAAAAACTCAGCTTACCCAACGGCTTCGTTATTTCTCTCTCTCATATTTATTTTTTTGATTGTCCCCCTCCTCGATCTCGCGATCGGCGTTGACGAGGTTAATCCTGCGCAGGGAAGAGAAAATGACGACATGGACAATGATATTTTTTACCGGGTCATGGTAATGCTCAGCCTGCCCGCTTTTTTCCTGCTTTTATTGTTTGGGCATTGGGTATTTGTTTCTAACGAATTAAATTTTTGGCAACAAGCAGCGTGGATATTAACCATTGGCGTCTTCGGTTCGGTATTTGGTATCAATTCCGCCCATGAATTGTGTCATAAGACCACTAAAATTGAGCCTTTCTTTTCGGGGCTATTGCTGAGTCTTGTTTGCTATTCAACATTTAAAATTGAACATATACGAGGACATCATGTCTATGTCTCAACTCCCGATGACAA
>CAYJDW010000043.1:16954-21716 GCA_964368985.1 uncultured Myxococcales bacterium
CATTATGGCCTGGAAAGAAAGCGACTGAAAAATGGCAAATATGAGCCAGTGACTCATAAGCATTCATGGAATTCTAGTTTTCTATTGACCAATCTTTTACTTTTTCAATTGCAAAGACATTCCGATCACCACGCGAATCCAAAAATCCGTTATCAAGTTTTGCGCCATTTCCACGATAGCCCGCAACTTCCTTTCGGGTATGCCACCATGATTTTGCTGACCTTGCTGCCGCCATTGTGGTTTTTTATTATGAACCCGCGGGTAAAAAAATATTTAGGTGAATCGGGTCAGCCTGAAATCCTAGGCAATGAGATAACAGGCTGATGTCTATAAGAGGAGACTAATCAAAAAAACACTCCGAAGCTCCTCCGATCGTCGTTTCTGGTTTCTAACTCATCGCGGGCATGCAACCTCTCTTCCCTGAGTCTTCGCTCTTCTTCGCGCCTAAGTTCTTCTTCGCGAATTCGTTGCAGCCGCTCTTCTTCGCGAAGTTTTTGCTGCTGCTCTTCTTCGCGAATTCTCTTCTCTTCCTCTTCACGCAGCCTTTTCTCCTCCGCAAGTCTCTTTTGTTCTAGATAATGGGACCTATCCTTCTTGGCCCAATCGACAATAATTTCCATCCAATTGCCATTCAAGAAATCTTCATTGGCAATGCTTGGCATTGGCGGCAACTCAATTGGATATTTGTGGACAATAGCGTAATAGTATTTCCACTTTTCAGCCCATTCTGAATAAACTCGGAAAGAATCAACGATAGTTTGATCAAGACTTAAAATTGCGCTGGCTCGTGCCATTACTTCGTTGCTGAGCGCAATGATCATCTCGCGAAGGGGCTCGATCACGATGCCTTTGGTGAGCTTTTCCTGTGTCTGCCAAATTGCTGTCTGATCAAAATAGTTAATGAATTGAAATATTGTTCGTTCCGCCTCGTTGAGCTGGGGAAGCGTTGCCAGTTTCAAATCCCTCGCTATTATCTCCAAACGCTGATTCAAGTAAATTTCAGCGAATCGAAAACGATCGACGCTATTTAATGGATGTATCGTCACTGGAACAACTTTTCGTTCGCTACGCAATTTCTCGACCGCAGCCACATGATCATCAGCCACCGTTTCGCCATCAACTGCAACGACAATAGTAGCCTTTCGCATATCCGTTCTTTGGCCTGAACTTCTCCTGGTTAGTCCTTCGATACTCTCCGAGAGAGCGTCGATCAAAGGAGCATCAAATCCTGGCTTTTGCTTAGTTCGATCGATGAGCACTATTACATGGGACAAGTCTTTCAATTCATGCTTCTTTAATTGCTGTGCACATAAATCAATCCATTTTGAATCGGTGGAGGTCCATCGATTCCATTCCACGTCATTTACTTCGATCCCGGTATAATTCCCCGAAGGATGAGGAGGCCCTGCAATATAGCGCATACTAGAAATAGTGCCGACATAAACTTTTCTTACTTCATCAAAGGTGCAAGCTGCTGGGGATCCATTAGTTTTTATATAAATATTTCCTTCTTGTTTTTCTTTCTGATTATTTTTCCAAATAATAGGCGTTTTGATAGCGAGCGATTCGATACTGCCATCTATCCGGCAATAGGGCACTTTTAGAATTTCCGCCAATGCTGAAATGATGCCTAAATCACTGGCGCCCTCTTGTTTCATAAACACCATCGAGCTTGTAATATTTTCACTTCCACCATAAGTGGCATTTTTTAAAATGACGTTAGCGATATCAAGTATATTTTTAAGGTTATGAGTGCCTAAATATTTCAACTGCTCTTTTATGGCATGGGTAATTTTTTGTATGTCGCTAGGCTCGAAAATTCGCTGTGTGGGAGGATTAAGAGCAGCAAGCATTGCCCTTATTTTATTTAATGATTCTTCTCTGATTTCCAGGGCGCTATTATTATTCTTTAATATGTTAAGTTCCGCGGTAATCGACATGCGCACATCGGGCTGTTCAATTTCATTTATTTCTTCTTGGCTTTCTTTTAAGAATTGCGCGACCTCTTTATTGAATCCATCCAATCGGAGATTCTCAGTTTGCTCTTTCCGATATTCTCCCATCGATTCGGCTTCTTTGGCGATATTAAAAGCAATATCGCCAGGCCCATTGCCTTCCAAGCGGCAGATATCAGGACGAAGAAATTTGGTCCGGGTCTGAATCGTGCCCTTAAATCGTTTAAAAAACTCTACCAAGCCTCGCACTCCCATATTTCCTTTCATTTTGTCCAAGGCTTCACAATCTTTCTCGAGTATCGCTTCTAAAGAGGCCAAGCATAGCTCATGATCAATAACGAATTTTCCCCCGGCCGCCTTATTGAGTTCATTTTCAAATGGCTCCCAAGCACTCACCAACATTTGACGTCGCTGTGCCTTGTCGGCGTAGGGCACTTGAAAAATTTCAATCCGAGAAAGAAGCGAGGTAATGGTGCCTGTTTTAGGGGTGTTTGGAGCAAACTCAGGGGGAAGACTATTGGCGGTAATAAAAATATAGAGATCGGAAATTCTGATGGGATAATCTATTTTTGTATGGAACAATTTTGAGGCTTCAGCTTGGATCTCAATATCCATAGTTTGATCCACAGGGTCCCCGAGTTTTTTCAAAAGGAGAAAGAAATTTTCTCGATCCTTAGCGGTCCCGGGTTGAGAAAGTTCTCCGTCCTTGTCGAGAACTCGATCAAAATCGTCCAATAGCACGATACCGTTACGGATTTTTAAGCCCGTGGTTTTCTCGATAAAAATCGTTTTGAGACAATCTACAATTCTATATTTGACATAGCCGGTGACGCTAGGGTGAAGAGTACGATCTCGCCCGGATACCTCGTCGTGATTAACTTTACATAAGGGAAGTCCCAGCCAATTTACAAACATCTCTTCGATACCGCTGGTTTTGCCGTTGCCAGGTTCGGCATAGAAATATTTTAGAGTTCGTGTGGAATCAATCTTATTCGAATCTTCCATCACGTTTTGCGCAAGGGTCCATAAGGCATTTTGGTAGGCAAGCGCGCCTCGTTTTTCTACCGTGAGAAAGCGTTGTTCAAGAGTTTCCTTCTGGATGCGCCATTTCACGATGGGATATTTCAAAATTTCTTCAAGCACAGCAAATTGAGCTTTTAAGTGCTGACGATCATCAAGGTCGGAGAGAGTTGGCTGCGCCGCCACTTTTCCCTTCTTGGCGGATTCCTGAAATTGCCGGATAGTAAAACGCGTTGCTTTAGGTTTGCTATGCCGAACAGGCTCAAGCGCAGTTTTTTCTCTGCCCCCAAAAATGCTTGATCGGGGGGATGGCTGGGGTGGAGCTAATGCGACAACGGGCGGCGCGGGTTCCGCAGGCAGACTAATAGGCAAGGCTGATGAAGCGGCTGATACCATCGAATGTAAATCGCTGGCCTTGGTTTTTTTAAACGAATTAAGTTCAATCCGAGCAGCATCGCTCCTTTCTCGCAAAATGCCGACTTGTTTTTCCGTCAAATCCTTATTTTTGTTTTTAACTAATTCATCTGCCAGTTCCAAAATCGCATCTAAATAGATTTGTTTTTTTTCTTCTGGTTTACTCTGCAAAGCTCCAGCTACCGCTACTGTCGCTTGCGCTGTCCAAATCGCTCCGAATTCATAAAGCTGGCCATATAAATTCCATGTGTTTGGATTCAACAAATCTGCATCTTGTTTCGCTTCCACCCAAGTTTGCAGTGCGGGCCCAATCGTTGTTGCAGCAGCTGCCCCATAGCGCCATAAAGTTCCCAAAAAAGATGATCGCTCAGCAGATTGATCTTGGCGAGCAAACTGAAGTTCCTTCTTCGTGAGTTCTTTGTTGGAAGGCTGCTTTGCGCTATTCCACCAAAATGAAAGACTCGACATCGATGACGGCGCTATAGACTCAACCAGGGTTTCACTATCGACTAAGGAAAAATCGTCTAATTCATCAAATTCAGAGGTGCAGACAACTTCTGTTATAAAAAAATTTTCTCCTCTTTCCTCCCAAGCCACCTGAAATTCAGAAGAGGAGAGAGATTGATCAATCGCTTTTTTGGCAACTCCTAAACACGCAATTTTTTCGTCTGGGTTGCACATGAATCGGCGGCAAAAGAGACGGGCTTCTTTTTCAATAAGTCCATTCAAAACAGGAAGAGTAGTAAAATCTTGTGACAGCGGGGCCTCATCAACTTCAAATTTCAAATCAAAAAAATCAAATGCTGATTTCTGGATTTCAACCAGAGCCTGCTGTCGGTTAAATGCAAAAATGCCACCATTAAAGATGGGAATTTTTTGTTGGTGTTCTGAATAGACCAATGATGAAAAAAAACCAAATAATAAAATAATAAATCTTAGCATTATAACTCCCACAAGAACTCTCGGGCAGTTCAATAAAAAGGCTCCAAAAATTATTCCAAAATGAGCATTTTCAGGCTTTTAGTGGGGTTTTTCGGCTTGTTAGGACTTGAAGCAAGCCCTAAGTAAAAACTTGATTGCAAATATTTTATTTATTGATACTATATTAACAATAATAAGTTTTTTACTATGACCGCAGCTATATAGGGTATAAAATGAATCCATTAACTATCAGCTTGAAAACTATCGCAATTTTGCTGTTTTGTTTACATAATACGGCTTGCGACAAAACTACCCAGAAGCCTGGGGACGCCGAAAATTCCCAACCAGAAAGCGAAAACCAGACCGACCCAATGGCTGCGGCTAAAAAAATCTGGGCGTTAATCAAGACCAAAGATTTTTCGAAGGCGGATGAACGCAAAGCAGCTTTGGCG
>CAYJDW010000044.1:0-21582 GCA_964368985.1 uncultured Myxococcales bacterium
TCAAACTATTGGTGAGGGAGGCAGGTAAAGAGTTGAAAGGCAAACTTGAAATAACCAGATCATAAGTGTCGAAGTTGTCAAACTGAAGAATATCCTGGCAATGAATGGCGATATTCGGGTGCTTGCCGAAACGCCGGTCGAGCATGCGCGCAAATGAAGGGATAATTTCCACCACATCGACGTGATGAACCGAGCCCATGTGTTTAGCAATTTGTTTAGTAATAGCGCCGGTACCGGCCCCAACTTCCAAAATTCTTTGTGGACTATCCGAATCCAAAAACTTGATCATCGCCCGTGCTAAATGCTCTGAACTAGGAGCAAAAGAGCCAATCATTCGGAAAGGGTTTTGTTGAAACATCATCTCACCTAGAGCCCATTAACAAACAGGTTCTAGCGCCCAACTAAAAATGAGAACAAGAAAGCAGTAATGTGGCATGATAATTTTCGGACAAAAAAATGGTGCCGGAGGAGAGACTCGAACTCACACGGACCTAAGCCCACCGGATTTTGAGTCCGGCGCGTCTACCAATTCCACCACTCCGGCACGAACTGAAAGGCAAAATACCCGCTTGTTCAGATTCGTCAAGGCATGCAGATTTGGTGGGTGATATTTTTTTGGATGGTTTGATTAATTAAAAACTAGCTGCGCGAATTTTATTAAGAGAGCGAAGCGAACGAACGTTAATGCCCACTTTTAAAGGTGACCTAGGGCTCAAAATACTCCTCCAGCCGCACCAATGTCTTCGGACCAATTCCTTTTACATCAAGCAAATCCTTCATCCGAAGCTCGGGATTCTCCCTGACCGCCGCCAGCAAAACTCGAGCCTTTTTAACAGAAATACCTTCGAGCAAAGCAAAATCACTCACCCGTGCTTCAGAAAGTTTGATCTTTTTCCCGCACACAAAGGAGTGATTTGGCCGATAACCACTGGCAGGCGCATGAGAGCAAAGATCAACCCGAGTTTCGGCTGCTTTCACCGATTTAAGAAATGAACCTGCAGCCAGACTCAACGAAATAATTGCGCTCAATAATAGCCAATCAAGAAGCTTCATAAAACTCCAAAGGTGATTCAATGTTTATTCTCGGCTCATCCACCCTAGATCAAAAAAGCATTGAGAACATAATCATTAATCACGAGCCTGTGAGCATTGATGAAGGCATGGTTCATCATCTTGCTAAAATGTATGAGCTGGTAAAAAAATCATCATCCAGCCCCCAGGCCATTTATGGCATTAATACGGGCTTTGGTGCTTTGGCGGAGCAAAGAATTCCTGAGAGTGATCAAAAAACCTTGCAAAGAAATATCATCCTGTCCCATGCGGTGGGAGTAGGTGAGCCGCTCCAGTTTAATATTGCTAAAACTATGATGCTTTTGCGGCTCAATACCCTCGTGCAAGGCTATAGCGGGGCGAGCCCTCAATTAATCGATTCATTGCTCAAGTTATTAAACGCAAATATTGCTCCCATGGTCCCTAAAAAGGGCAGCGTGGGCGCCAGCGGTGATTTGGCCCCCCTCGCCCACTTGGGTTTATTATTGCTTGGAATTGGCGATTGTTATAGCGATCAACAAGCTATTAAATCCAGCGCTGCTCTCGAAAAAGCTAGCTTAGAGCCTCTCAATTTAGGGATCCGCGATGGTTTGGCATTGATCAACGGCACGCAAGCCATGGCAGCAAGCGCCATGGTTGCCCTCATCCAGTGTCAAAAATTAGTGTTATTATCTGACCTTTGCGGCGCTTCCACTCTCGATGCACTGGCCGGCCATCTCGCGCCTTTCGATGCGCGCATTCATCAGCTAAAACCTCATGCAGGCCAAATATTAAGCGCGGCGCATATGAAAACCGCAACGTCAGGACGCACTATCAGCCAACATGTGAAAAACCCGCTCACGCAGGATCCTTATTCACTCCGCTGCATCCCCCAGGTGCATGGCGCCACCAAAGATGTGGTGAATCACGTGAAATCCGTGGTGGAGCGAGAGATAAACTCGGTTACCGATAATCCCCTGCTCTTCTTAAACCAAGAACAAAATGCCCTAGATATCTTAAGCGGCGGCAATTTTCATGGCCAAGCCATCGCTTTAGCACTGGATTATCTCGCCATGGCCATCGCCGAGCTGGCAAATATTGCGGAAAGACGCATTGAGCTCTTGCTTAACCCAAAACACTCAAACGGATTGCCCGCTTTCTTGGCGGAAAAAGGCGGCTTGAACAGCGGCTATATGATGCTGCACGTGACAGCGAGCGCTTTGGTGAGTGAAAATAAAATCCTTTGCCACCCCGCAAGCGTTGACAGCATTCCCACCTCAGCCAACCGGGAAGACCATGTTTCCATGGGCATGACCAGCGCCAACAAATTATGGCAAGTGATGGAAAATAGCCAAACGGTCCTAGCCATCGAGCTCTTGGCAGCACATCAAGCGCTTGGGTTTCGGCCGCCTCGAACCGCGGGCTTAGGCGTGCAGGCAGTGCACGAAGAATTACGAAAATTCGTCCCTTTCCGAAACAGCGACGTTCTTTTTATAAATGATCTGTCATCAATATTATCATTTCTGCAGTCACCAAAAAATCATTCATTAATTGAAGACATTTTTAACCACAAAAACCAATAAAACGAAGATCATTTATTTGGTTCTAAAAATAACCCGGCCCTTAGCTAAATCATAAGGCGACAAGGCCACTTTTACACGATCATTTAAAACAATCCTAATAAAGTGCTTACGCATCTTACCTGAAGTATATGCTAAAACCATGTGGCCATTCTCTAATCTTATCCTAAAATGTCCATTTGGTAACACTTCAGTTACCGTACCATCAACTTCAATATTATCTGTATTTGCCATTAATCCTCCACCAACATATCTTGCTAGCTTCAGCTACATACAGCCGCAATAAAAATAACTCAAGCGAGCCCTTTAGTTAGGCAAAATAAATCAAATAAGCCCTCGTAAAGCTTAACAATTTGCGCCAAGGCCCTAACACAGGCCATAAAGAGCTCTGACTTGCCTAACGCCCTATAGCGTGCTACAAAGTTTCGGTAAAATTTAACCCTCGAGTAGGGCGCGCCATTGGTGGTTTTGTTTGATTTTGGTGCTTCGCTTTGCGTTTTGGGGAGCAGTTAGGGCGCCCCTCAGAGGAAAAACTTTAAAGAAAGATTGATAAACAAAAGTTGCGAGGAGTGACTAGACTAACGTAGCAATGAAATAAAGCACCTATCTCATTTGAGGTATGAGCTTTCTAGTGTGAGTGAGCGAGAATATTTTTTTCTAATTGGCCTCGATGAAGAATTTCTCCCCATTGATTGGACCTGATTGTTAGAGCTCCACTGAAACTTGAAAGCAGGAAGCTAAAAATTTCCGGCCTTAGCTTTGTTTAATACGTTAAGATCTCAGCCCATTGGTTCGCGCAAACTGGAAAAAAAGGGCTCATAGCCATGTCCAAAGAAATTATTATTAATGCCAATTTGGCAGAAGAAGTGCGGATCGCCATTTTAGAAAAAGGGCGTCTGATTGATCTCGATATTGAAACCTCGGTAAAGGCCAAACATAAAGGCAATATTTACAAAGGAATTATTTCTAATATCGAGGATGGTCTAGATGCGGCTTTCGTTGAGATCGGTGAAGAGCGTCAAGCGTTTTTACCTTTGTCGGAAGTGCGGCCGAGTATTTATCCTGACAACTTGAAAAACAAGAAAAAAGTCAAAATATCTGATGTGCTGACTCGCGGCCAAGAAGTGGTGGTGCAGGTAACTAAAGATGAAATTGGCACCAAGGGTGCCGCGGTTTCAACTTATTTATCATTGCCAGGACGCTTCGTGGTCTTGATGCATTCCGATGAAAGTGGCGGCGGGATTTCGCGAAAGATCGATTCCGAATCAGCACGTAGTGCCGCACGCGATATGCTTGCTCGCTTGAGCGTGCCGGAGCATATGGCGGTTATTATCCGCACCGCGGGCATGAGTGGCACTAAAAATGATCTGTTCAGGGATTTTCGCTTGTTGTGCGAAACCTGGCAGCAAATTGACAAAGGTGCTCAACTAGGTCGCGCACCCACCTTGCTTTATCGCGAACCAGATATCGTAATCAGAACCATCAGGGATTATTTCTCCCCTGATGTCACCCGCATCATTATTGACGACGAAGAAGAATACGAAGAAGCACTGACTTATTTCCGCGAATACATGCCGGATTTGGTACAGCTGCTTGAGCGCCATCGTAAGCGTGAGCCAATTTTTCATTATTTTGGCATTGAAAAAGCGATATCCGAACTCTTTGATCTAGAGGTAAAATTGCCATCGGGCGGTTATGTCACCATTGAGCAAACTGAAGCTTTGGTGTCCATTGACGTGAACTCAGGCAGTTCTACCAAAGAAGAAGATCATGAAGCGACCGTTTATAAAACCAATCTCGAAGCTGCGGACGAAATAGCACGTCAACTACGTCTAAGAGACATGGGTGGCATTGTTGTCATCGACTTTATTGACATGGTTTCTCGCTGGCATCGTCGTGATGTGGAAAGACGGCTGCGTGATCTCATGCATAATGATAAAGCACGGGTTAAACTCGGGCGTATCAGTGAAAACGGCATTTTAGAGCTCACCCGTCAGCGCCTCAGACAATCTCACAGCATGGTTAGCCGCATTATTTGTACCAGCTGCGGTGGAACCGGTCGTGTGCGCGATGCACAAGGTCTGTCTTTGGCTGCCCTTCGCCGTATTGCAGGCTATTTGGCGAAGAAACGTGTTCAGCTTTCGAAACTTACCGCGAGAGTGCCGATTGAAGTTGCGAATCTGCTGAATAACAAGAAGAGAAAAGATCTTCTCGCCATGTGCGAAAGCTATGAAATTGAAATTGATATCATTGGCGACATTAAGCTGCTTGATGCTCAGATTGAGTTTTTTGAAGAAAGACGAGGCTATGCAGGCTTAAGAGCCAAAGCTCCTACGAGAGAATATTGGGAAGGCCAGGAACCATCACCTCATGGGCGACGTCCTAAAGGCAATTTTGGCCAGAACGATGCGGCTGCTAAAAATAAACCCGATTTTCCACCGCCATCGATTGGTCCGGTGCCTACTTTAATGGAAATTGATGAGCAGGAAGCAGCAGCAACCGCGGAGATGGAAAGAGAGATCGTCGTCAAAGAAGAAAAAGTCATTGAGCACTTTGATGATCCTTTGTTAGAAGCTCTCTTTGGCCTTGCTCCTTCGGATACTTTGGAAGAGCTCCTTCTGCGCATTGCTCCTGAAAGCGTAATGAGTCACGAGACTCATCATGAAAATGGCCAAGAGATATTCTTTAATGGCGATGAAGCAATTGATATCGATATGCTCGATGATGAATATGCCGCTTCTACGGTTAACGATAAAACAGTAGTTAGTCCTGATCCGAATACGGCTGGTCCTCGTCGCTATCCATCGAATAGAAGACGCAATTATCGCTCTCGTAGACCTCCTCATGGACGAGTCGGCGATAAATTGCATGCTGAGCGCAAAGGGCCACCGTTAGAGGGTGAGCAGAAATCTGAACCAAACAAGAACCGGCACGACGGTTTGAACAAATAAGGAAATTGACATGAGTATGGGTATTGTCATAGTTTTTGTGGTTGTGGCAGCGTTGGCCATCATGGTCGTTGCGTCGCAAAGACAATCGGTAAATAAAATGAGAGCTCTATTGCGTCAAGCGCAAGAAAAAACTCTCCAACTAGAGCAGAAAGTGGAAGCTTCTCGGGAAGATCTGAAAAAGAACAAGGATGAGCTTGAAAGAGGCAGAAGTGCTCTTTCGGAAGCCAGAGAATTGAATAAGAAGAAATTGCGCAGGCAGGCAGAACAAGATCACCAAAATAGTGACAATGAGGCATCTATGACCAATAAGATGATTGACGACAGCCAAATGGCACTCAACGCTTTGGAAGCTCAGATCGAACAGCTCAAAAAAGAGCGCGGTCAAGGGGAAGAGTTGATTCGGACTCAAGTTGAACAAGAGTTCAATAAAAAGCTTGAAGCTACTACCAAAGAAGCTGGTGACTTGAAGAAAAAAATCTCCGAACTGCAAGAAGAACTCAAAAAGCAAAAACGCATGCTGAGACCAGAAGGCAATAAGATCGATCTAAAAACTTTGCCTGATGAAGCTGCTGGCGAATTTGCTCGCTTGTTTAGAAAAGCTGAACAACATGAACGTTTGCACGGCATTGCGCGCGCTAAACTTCAGCTGGCACAAGAGAAATTTACCGATTTGCAAAAACGTTATTTTTCGGTGTGCAGAGAGCTCGCTGTGTCGGTTGGTAAGAATGAAGACATCGATGTGAAAGAAGCACGGGATGTTGCTGAGAAAATTGTCGTGGAGCATGAGCAGGAAAGTGCGACTGTTCATCATCATGATGATACGGCGGAAAAGAACGCCTAGATAGTTTTTTTGCTTGCGTGAAAATACCCGCTTTCGAGCGGGTATTTTTATTAGTTCCTATCGTCATGGCGAGCATAGCGTGGCCCCAACCTAAAATTTTCAGGTAATTAAATTAAAAACCTTGTAGGGGCCGGCCCCTACAAGCGATTCTGCTTGACATTGCGGAACTGGCGGCGCCAAGCAGCAATTAGAAAAAATCAGCCACCCACCGCACTTTGATAAACCGCCTTCTCAATAATCGATAAAGGATCAGCGGTCTTTTGCGATTTGAGAAAAATATCGCACTGTAAAAGCCGGGTTAAGCGGTTGATATGAAAACTGATATTGCGTTTTTTCGCGACTCTCAACATCCACGTAAAGCGATCCCCAAAGACCGAGACTTCCTTGCGGATATCCCACTCGGCAAGACCTCGATCGACGCAATCTCGAATGTGCACCAAAACGCGAAACTGCCACACTAATACGCCTAAAAATTTCAAGGCGTTTTCCTGATGTAGGCGCAAGCGATTAAGCTCCACAAGCGCATTTTTCAAATCGCCCTCGCTGATGATGCGGGCGAGACGAAAGACGTCCATCATAGCATCGCCGATTACGTTTTGGGCTAGCTCATCGAGGCTCGGGCTTTTATTTTCATAAACCAAAGAGATTTTTTCGAGGGTTGATCTGATGGCCAGCATATCGCCATCGAGGCTGAGTTGTAAAAATGAGGCTGATTCTTGATCAATTTTTATACCTAATAATTCCGCCTGGCTCTTAATAAATGCTAGCGTATCTTTTTCACTCAGAGGCTCAAATAAAAATACCGACTTTTTCTCTTCAAAAATGGAGAATAATTTACTGCGTTTATCGATCTTATTAAATACCACTACTAAAACAGAAAAATTAGATGGATTATTAATATATTCTATTAACTCTTTGCCATCGGCCGCGTTAATTTTTTCCGCATCGTGCAGTTCAACCAGTTTTTGCTCAGCCAAAAATGGCACGGTTTTTAACGCGTTTACCACCTTATCAAGCTTGTCTTCACCCGCACGGTAACGATAATAATTGAGGCCTTCTTTATCGAGGCTCAGGCCATAGCTTCTGATAGCGGCCAAGGCATCATCCATCAGCGCTCGTTCACTGCCGGCCAAAGCTATGACTTTTGGTAATGCCTGGTTTTTGACAAGTTGTTTTATTTGTTCAATAGCAATCATTGTATTACAACACCTTATTCAAGCAAAAAGGCAAGTGGGAAGCTCTATGATCATCGATAGTCATTGTCATATTCATGATGAAAAATTTAACGCCGATCGGGAAGAAGTTATAAAACGAGCCACCGATGCGGGAATAACTCATTTGATAACTATCGGTTGCGATATTCTCACTACCGAGAAAGCGCGCGTCATGGCCGAAAGTTTTGAGCACATTTATTTTTCTGCCGGCTTTCATCCCCATGAAGCTAAATTTCTGAGCGATGAGAATTTTGATACATTGAAAGCATTAGCACAACATGAAAAATGTGTCGCTATTGGCGAATGCGGACTCGATTTTTATTATTATCATTCCAGCGCTGATGAGCAAAAAGCGGCGTTCATTCGGCAAATTGAGCTGGCACACGAACTTAAAAAACCTTTGGTTATTCATTTGCGGGACGCTTTTTTGCCGTGTGTAGAGATTTTTGAGAATTATCTAAAAGACGAGCAAAAAGTTCTCATCCATTGTTTCAGTGGAACTCTTGAAGAGGCTCATATCTTTGCTGACATGGGTTTTTATATTTCTCTCTCGGGCATCGTTACCTTTAAAAAACCCGGCGATTTAATGCGAGTTGCTGCAGAAATACCTCTTGAGAAATTGCTCATTGAAACGGATGCCCCTTATTTAGCTCCTCACCCTCACCGAGGACAACGAAATGAACCCGCTTTGATCAGCTATACCCTTGATGCAGTGGCTCAAGCTCGGGGCGAAGATAAAGCAATGGTGGCGGCGGGGATTTATCAAAATTCCAAAGAATTTTTTTCGCTCTAAAAAAAACTGGCTAGGACCTATTGGGCCCGGCCTTAAGCAGTTGTGCTAAATTTTGCCAGCGCTTAATGCCGAAGCCCTAGACCGAACATAAAAAAAGAACTCATCAACCGGCCGAATCTGCAGGCATTAAGCGTTGGCAAAATTTAGCACAACCGCTTAATCCCTTTCTCACGGTGCACTACTATTACTTTGATAAAATGCTTCACATTTTTGGTTTCTATCATTTTTCTCAATAGCGATCTGCGTCTCTACCCCGTCTCTCGAATCCACCCAAGTCTTGCCACCTGAGACTATTTCGTCGTCGAATTCATAGGTACGCCAAAAGACCTCGCTATAAGGCCCACGATTGGTCACGATGATAGAAGTTCCATTCGCTGAAAGCCTGCAAGGCAAATCATTATTGCGTCTTGACCCGGATCCTTGAGGAATGAGAAATTTGCCGTTGTCATTCTCCTCGGGACCTTCAGTCCCCTCAACTGGAAGGAACCACCATCGTGCGCCATCGGTCGTGCTCCAGGTGAGAACATTTTGGCCGGAAGAGCTAAATTCTATGGCATCAAATCCAGTACGGGTCCAAGGCCAGATATAGGTGGATGGGTTCATGAGTTCATAAGGATCTACCAGCATTATTTTTTGCCTGTTGGTGCCAATCCATAGCCATCTTTCATTGGGGTGAAAAGCAATGGTGTCTGCGTCTGAAATTTGGACAGGCCCCACCAGCGGATTAAATTGGTTATCACTTATGCTAAGCGTTCGGTTTTGAAGAAGAGCAAGATTGGTTCCATTTTGATTGAAGAGAGTAACAACTCTGCCATGGGCCGGGGTTTCTAAAAAGGCAAGTTGATTGAGGCTATCCGTATCAAAAATAGTGACCGTATTTTTTTTTGCGCTCGAATTGGTATCGTAATTGTTCGTGATAAATTGCGTTCTGTCCGGATTGAACTGGATATCCCTAATGGAGCCAACGGCGCTGGTCTCTTTAATTTTATTTTTGGTTGTGAGAGCCCATAACTCTACATGATCATTTTCGGTGAGAATCGCTCGATTTTTAGTTCCAAACTTGATGGCCGTGGCTCGGGAACGACTCTTGCCAATTTCCTCGAGTTCCCCACTCTCAAGATTTTCCAAATATATATTTAAAGAACTTGAAGCGGCAATTATGCGCCCTGCATTATCGATATCCAGACCGTCGATATAATCATTGGTGAGAAACCTCTTCGCATATTCTCTTTTTGCCACCGACCACGTATAAATTCCCCGGTCTGAAAGCGCGACCGCTGCCCACTCGCCATTGGGGCTAACTGCCGCAGCACTGGCAACCCCTTTCCCATTGCCTCCCAGAAGCGCTCTGCTCACTAAAGTGGGCTCGGCGATGGCACTTTGTACGGTCAAACTCACATAAAGGACGAAAAAGAATAATGGCTTTAGAATATTTTTAGACATGAGCTCCTCGCTATTAACGGATATGGCTTAAAAGATAAAAAACAGCAGAAGCATTCCCGTTACCAACAAAAATAATTATCAGCCCTGCAGTGTTGTTGTCGGCTCCTCATAATCGGACTCATTATGCCGCACCTTATTGGCTTCACCACTGCACTCCCCAAAAACCTCTATAAACAAAGTGAAATCTGTCAATTGATACTGAATGCCAGTCCTGAAAAACATCATCCCGCCATTAGGAAAATACACGACGCTGCCGGCGTCGCTACGCGCTCTTTATGCTTGCCGATTGAGGCCTATCCGCGTTTAGGCGCTATCAAAGAGCGGATGCATTTATGGCACCAAGCCGCCCTCGGACTTGGGTCTGAGTGTCTTAACAATATTATTGATGCATCTTTTGACACTGAAGATATTGGCCACTTTTTTTTCACTTCGGTTACCGGCATGTCAGCCCCTTCAATCGACGCTTGCCTGGTGGACCAATTTGAACTTTCATCTGCCATCAAGCGCACGCCAATTTTTGGTTTGGGCTGTTTAGGGGGTGCCGCACTTTTATCCCGCGCAGCCGATTATGTCCGGGCCTACCCCAAGCAATTAGCTCTGGTGCTCGCAGTCGAGCTTTGTAGTCTCACCTGGCAGAAAAATGATATCTCCATGGCCAACATCGTTGCTACTGGATTATTTGGCGACGGAAGTGCCGCCTTATTAGTCGCGGGCGACTTGCACCCGCTCGCACAAAAATCTCGTGCCGGCATCATCGATGCCCATCAGGTATTTTTTCCACATAGCCGCGACATGATGGGATGGAGCATTGAGGATAGCGGTTTTCAAATCGTGCTTTCCCCGGGCGTGCCCGAAATCGCCGAATCGGAAATTCCGAAAGCAGTGGATATTTTTCTTGGCCGTCATAATCTCAAGCGCCCCCATATCAAACATTGGATCGCCCACCCGGGCGGTCCTAAAGTTATCAGCGCGCTAGGACGTGGCCTGGGACTTCCTTTAGAAGTTTTTCAACATACGAGGGACTCATTGTTAGATTCGGGCAATATGTCGTCGGTATCAGTTCTAAATGTCTTGGAAAGAAGCTTAAAACAGCGGCCAAAAGCAGGGGATTTAGCTTTGCTTTTCGCCATGGGCCCAGGCTTTTGCGCTGAAATGGTACTTTTAAAATGTTAAGCCAAAAATTATTTTTAGTCTTGGTGGCCTTAGTAGTAGTGCAGCGCCTGCTTGAGCTGTGGTATTCGAAGCGAAATGAAAAAGCCATTCTCGCCGCCGGCGGCTTTGAATATGCTCATGAGCATTTTTTGTGGATGAAATTAATCCATGCCTCCTGGCTAATGAGCATGGTCTTAGAAGTGTGGTGGCTCGAGCGAGTCTGCCCACCTCTATTTGCTTTTCTTTGCCTCGGACTTTTTTTGTTGGGGCAACTATTACGCATCACCGCCATTCTCACGCTTAAATCGCGCTGGACCGCGTGCATCATGGTTTTGCCAGGAAAAACCACTATTTCACACGGCATTTATCGCTATATTAAACATCCCAATTATTGGGGCGTCATCTTAGAAATAGCCTTCTTGCCCTTAATCCATGGAGCTTTTCTCTCAAGCATTATTTTTTCATTGCTTAATTTAGTAATTTTAAAGGTGCGGATCAGCAACGAGGAGAGTATTTTGCGCCGATATTGTTCATATGGAAAAATATGATGTCGTCATTGTTGGAGCAGGACCTGCCGGAGGAGCGTGTGCCATTGCTCTTGCCCGGCAAAACCTGAAAGTTGCCCTCCTTGAAAAACGTTCCCTCCCCGGCGCTAAAGCCTGCGGGGAAGGCATATTGCCGCCGGGAGTGCATCATTTGCGAGATTTGGGTATTCTTAAATATATTAACACCGATGAATGTCGTCCCATAAAAGGAATTCGTTATACGATAAATAATTTATCTGCTGATGCAACATTTAGCGAAGGATTAGGACTAGGAATAAACCGTTTAATATTATCAAAAGCCATTTTAAATACTCTTAAAGAATATCCAAATATTAAACTAATTGAAACTGAATTTAACAACTATACTCACCCGCTGGTCCATTTTGGCAAAGCTAAATCACAATCTATAAAAACTGATTTTTTGGTGGGTGCCGACGGCTTGCGCTCGACGGTGCGCAAATCTCTTAGCCTCAAGCTAAAAAAACCTTTCTTTAAACGCTGGGCGATGACTGCCCATTTCGCGATAGAGCCTTGGTCACCTCTGGTGGAAATCTATCTTAATCACCACATCGAGGCTTATATTACCCCAACCGGGCCTAATGAAATTAATGTGGTGCTTATGTGGGCTCCCGATGATCTGCCTCCTGTTAAAGGCCCTGAGCTATTCTTTTCCTTGCTGAAATATTTTCCAGATTTATATAATCGCCTTAAAAACCATTCTTTGAGTCACAAGGCCCATGCGATCGGTCCCTTTCAGCATCGCCCTACTAAGTTATTCTCGAGCAATCATGCCGCTTTAATCGGCGACGCTGCAGGCTACATTGATCCTTTGTCGGGCGAAGGAATTAATCTTGGACTTTATTCTGGACGGCTTCTGGCTGAAGTTATCGGGCATAACTTGAAAACCAAGCAAGCTCTAAGAGCTGCAGATCTAAAACACTTCCAAGAAAAATTTCTAAAGCATGCAGCACCTCATGCACTTTTAACCTATAGCCTGCTCTATTTACAACGACAGCCGCGGATATTTGAGAAGGTGGTGAAATATTTGGACCAGCATCCTCGCATCTTACGGACACTTATGTCCACCAGCATGGGTAATCCGCCTCGATGGCTCAAGCCTCTTGAGCTTTACGAACTCATCTCAAAGTGGCAATATTCTGCTAAACCCTAACCTTAAATCCTTATGCCCATACTTCTTGACGACGATGACATTTTTTTCCCCGACCACGATGAGGCCGATGAATACGGTATCGTTGCTGTGGGCGGCGATCTTTCGCCGGAGCGCCTTCTTTCGGCTTATTTTTCCGGTATCTTTCCTTGGCCACATCCGG
This sequence comes from uncultured Myxococcales bacterium, assembly GCA_964368985.1. Lineage (GTDB taxonomy): Bacteria > Myxococcota > UBA727 > UBA727 > JABDBI01. Next base: position 12,880 of record CAYJDW010000044.1, read on the forward strand.
GCTTGCCGCTTTTATGGTTTTCTCCGGATCCCCGTTTTGTACTCCTGCCTTTAAAAATTTCCATCAATCGGACCCTCGCTAAACTTTTACAAAATACCAGTCTCGACATCAAAGCCGATACTAATTTTCGGGCAGTGATGAAAGGCTGCCAAGCCTCTAGAAGAAACGACCAGGATGGCACCTGGATTACCGACGCTATGATCGATAGCTACGAAACTTTGCACCACATGGGTTATGCCCATAGCATCGAAGCTTATCGTGATAATCGGCTCGTGGGCGGTTTATACGGCGTAAGCATTGGCTCGATATTTTTTGGCGAATCGATGTTTTTTGTAGAACCTAATGCTTCAAAAATAGCTTTCATCACCTTAGTAGGCCATCTCATCGAATGGGAATTTACCCTCATCGATTGTCAGAGCCACACGAATCATTTGGAAAAATTTGGCGCAAGCCCCATGAAACGGCGAGATTTTTTACTCAAACTGGATTTGAGCCATCATTTTGCCACTAAACTAGGGCCATGGTTTTTTCACATGACGCCTAAAAACTCCTTCGATTTTATTAAAACTCGCCTGGCTTGAAGATTAGACTTATCCAGGTAAATTTTCCCTGATCATTAACAGGAGAATAAAATGGCTTTTACACTTCCCGCGCTGCCTTACGCTAAAACTGCGTTGGCTCCTCATATTTCTGAAGAAACTCTTGAATTTCACCACGGCAAACATCATCAGGCTTATGTCACTAATTTGAACAATTTGACCGAAGGATCGCCTCTCGCGCAAAAATCGCTTGAAGAACTTATCAAAACGGAAAGCGGCGGCATCTTTAATAATGCCGCTCAAGTATGGAACCATACTTTTTATTGGCATAGCATGTCCCCGAAAGCCGGGGGAGCGCCCCATGGCAAAGTGGCCGAGCAAATTAAAAACGGCTTTGGCAGTTTTGACGCCTTCAAAGAACAATTTTCAAAAGCAGCCATAGGACAGTTTGGATCAGGATGGGCCTGGTTGACCCAAAGTCCAGACGGAAAATTGCTCATCGAGGCGAGTTCAAATGCCGGCTGCCCACTCACCACTTCCCATAAACCTATTTTAACCTGCGACGTGTGGGAACATGCCTATTATATCGATTATCGCAACGCACGTGCCAAATACGTCGAGGCTTGGTGGAGTTTAGTGAACTGGGAATTTGCTAATGCTAATTTAAAGTAATCCCTTTCTCCCTAGCAATTTATATTATTATACACTTTTATATTTTCTAGGTTGAGACGCCAGCATTAGCTGGCGCCTTTGTTTATATCGGTAAGACTTTTTAATGCCGACAAATTATATTAAAATTACACAATAAATAATCACAGTTCCCTCCAATAATCCTGCTTGTGAAATGGATTTCCTCAAAAGACCTCGGCTATCATTAAAAAAATGTCTTTTGTTTGGGGGGAATATGACAAAAAGACCATTCGCTATAGCCTTAATGATGGTGACTTTACTTGCACCAAATCTTTCGGCTGAAATAGGTAGTTTACCTTCTGATCTGGCCGATGAAAGTCGTGAAGTTGCAGAAGTACTTATCAATTTTTCTCGCAGCATTATCAGGGATATCAACCCACCAGCGACGGGCGCCGAAAGAATTGTTCGAAATGCTACCCTCAGTGATGAAGGATTGGTTAGAACCTATTTTATTGAAGGAGAAGACCTTTATCGGGGACGAGTTATTAGCACTTTTTGGATCCGATTGCACAAACAAATCGCCCTTGAAAGTGACTCTATACCCCAAGGACGACGAGCACTCAGCAGCGAAACACAAGCGCTCATTGGCCATTTATTAAATAGTCTTTATGACATTGCCGATTTGAATCTGGATCATCAAAAAGTAGTGCTCGACCGTATCACCACTCAAAATGCCGACAATGACGACGACACCGCGATTATCGAAATTTTGGGTCTCAACCAAGTGTGCGAACACAACGACTTAAATTCTTTTAAACTAATCATTACGCGTTCGCTTCTACGAAGCCATCCGATCTATGATGTAGAATTGATTAAGCCTTTTTTACCCGGTCTCTAGAGCCTGTACACGATGCATTAAAAGCAGCTTAGGCTGCTTTTTTTCTATGCAAACGCGCGACCATAAGGTTATCAAGCGGGTCCATCATGGGGCCAAAAGCTACCAAATAAGTACCTTTGCATTTATTGTGCGGGCAACTCAGAGCAAAAATTAAGGCTTCATCTTCGAGATTCGTTTCGCCCTCAAAACGATATATTTCATCTACAATTAAGTTATCAGGGTCGACCATAATATTTGCCGGCATCAAACGCAAAGCGCCATCAAAAGCCTTGAAGTCCTCAGTATAACCTTTACGATAAAGCCGTTCTAATGCTTGAGAAACTGTATCTACTTCGGGCATATTTCTTCCTAAAAAATTATTGCTAATTTTTAGGTTAATATTCTTTTTAAACAGATACAAAATAACTGGTTAACAACGAGAATTCGGTCTTGTTAAATTCTTGCAAGTTGGGGGATGGAGTCGAAATCGCTATCCCTCGCCAATAAAACCAGATTGTGCTGCCATACCAGGGCAGCAATCCATAAATCATTGGTGGGGATGGGTTTGCCTTTCTTTCTTAAAAAAGCATAAATATCGGCATAAAAACGCGTAGTCTGCTCATCCGGGCACAATACAAAAACGCCCTCTTCATTCAGAAATTTATTGAGAATACTTTCATTTTTTTCTAAGCGAGTGCCATAGGCAAAACCCGCTCTAAGCTCTCCCAAAACAATAAGTGGCATATAGATTTCATGTGCCGATTCTACCACTTCAATAGTGCGCCTATCGCCCCGACAAAGATCCGTATATCGATTTGAATCTATGGCGACTTTCATCGCCATAGGTCCGGATCAATAGTTTTTTGGGCTTCAATTTCCGCGCTCATGGCCTTTGCTTCGGCTTCGCTTAAACTCCCTATCAGATAGCCTAAGTCTCGCTGCGGCCTTATTTGGTTATTTGCACTGCTAAGGGCTTCTAGAACCACCGTGTTGAGGCTCTTTTCCTCATCTTTCATGCGTTTTCTTAAGGCCTTATCCAGATTAGCCGGGATATTTCGGATGGTATATTGGCGCTTTGTATTCGTCTTCATGCCTGCATTGTATCGATTACGTGCCTACGTGTCAAATAGTTAGATCAAGGCTGAAAAACCCCAATCATAGGCAAGTTTCGCAAACGCTCCGCCACATCGAGACCATAACCGACTACGAATTCATCGGGGATGGTGAAGCCAACAAAGTCTAAATCCACCTTGGCTTGGTGGCTATTTTCTTTTTTCAGCAAAGTGCAAACTTTGACGCTTGCCGGTTCGCGGGCTTTTAGGTTCTCTATTAAGTATTTGATGGTCAGGCCCGTATCAAAAATATCTTCTACGATGAGGACATGCTTGCCTTTAATCGGTCGCGCCAAGTCCTGAGTTATGCGTACCACACCAGATGAGGTGGTGGCTTCGCCATAGGACGACACGCCCATCATCTCAAGCTCTAGCGGCATATCGATAGCGCGGCACAGATCGGCCAAAAAAATAATTGAGCCTTTTAGCACGCCTACTAATACCAAAGTTTCTTTCGAATCTTGATAATGAGCCTTGATGCGCTCACCAAGCTCCGCCACTTTCTGGCCGATTTTTTCTTTACTGATGAGCTCTCTTACTCGATCATTTCCCACTATTGACATCACATGCTCCTAACAAAATGAATTATTGATTATTTCACCAAAACCACCACCGCCGGGAACAATATATTGTTTCTCGGTGAGGCCACTTTCTTCATCCCACAAGACCCCAGGCTTTTCCTTTAGAACATGGGCGGGTGAGGCACCACGGTCTAGCCTAAGCGCATAGATTTTCACATCGGGGTGATCCGAATTCATGCGCCTCAAATATTCCGGCGTCACGATGAGGTGGAGCGCGAAAATACCTTGTGGTGTGCCCGCCACTTTATCTTTGTAATAAGAAATAATTTCCGAAATAGAGCTGCCCGTAGCACCCATTGGGTCGGGAAAAAGCAGCATGGCTTTTTCTACATCGCCGCCGATTTTTGAACCAAAGAGTCGCGCGCCCGTCACCCGCTCTTTTTCATCGGTTGTCCTCGACATAACCACATGGTCCTGACGCACAAAGTTAGGATCCAAAATGCGGTTAAAAAAATCAAAACTTACCTGACTGGGCAAAGCCCCGGCACGCATAATGTTTACGGTTACCGTCTTGGTTTGCTTCTTCGTCACCCGGCCGGTCCAAATACCATGTTCACTGATGGCCGCCATTCTGGTTTTGATATTTACTTCTTCGATGGGAAATTCAATGCGCACCACATTGCGGGTTAAAAACTGATAAAGCTCGCATACCAGATTATTGATGGCCGGCTGCGTGGTATGCCCTTGGCATAAATCCGCCAACTGCAACAAAGATACGGGATCTTTTAAGATATGGACATTTTTGCCATATGCATGGTCAAGTTCCGGCTTTTCATAACTAAGATCCCGATAAATTTGGTCAATCTGAATTCCTGCCTCAGGCACGCCCATAATAACTCCATTTTAAAGCTTGAGGCATTTTTTATAGGTCTGAGGCGCTAAAAGCAATTGCGTCAGTGTTTTAAAGCTCCGTCACATTCAAGCCCTTCCGCTGCTTCCTCAATCTCAACAATGCCTTTCACATGACAGGCACGACAGCGTGCTTCATAAAAAGATCCAGCCCCGACGAGAACTTGATTATCCTCAATTTGATGGCCGTTTCGCGTGATGCGCTGAGTTTTGCTGGCCGGCGCTCCGCAGCGCATACAGACAGCCCACAACTTTGAAACGGTATCGGCATGCGCCAATAACTGGGGCATAGGGCCGAAAGGGCGCCCTAAATAGTCTTCACAAAGGCCGGCCGCAATGACTCGGATGCCTAAGTTAACCAGGTCTTCACATAAATAAATTACGTCCGAATCAAAAAACTGCACTTCATCAAGCCCTACAACGTGAACTTTTTGCGCGTTTGAGCCTAAATAATCACGGATGCGGGCCACATTAGGCACCGGCACGGAGGGGATTTTTTGATCAGAGTGACTGACCACCAATTCACGAGAATAACGGGCGTCGATTTCAGGCTTAAAGACGATGGCGCGCATACGGGCATATTCCACCCGCCGGATGCGACGAATGAGCTCTTCCGTTTTGCCTGAGAACATCGGCCCACAAACTACTTCTAGATTGCTGTGACCGTTCATGAATACTTTTTCGATCTCATGGATTTGCCGCATATTTGCCCCTTTCAATGTGCCCAATGATAAATAATCCCCTTGCCCTAAGTCTTTTTGGGGAAAATTGCTCTCAACTAATTGTTAGTGCCACGTGAGCCTGCTAAGCAAGCTCAGTGAATATTTAAAGGGGCACAAAGCACCATGACTAATAAAAACTTGCAACCACCCCATGTGACAATTTCCAACATAGCGAACTTTGTCGATCAACGTGTCACTCTCAAAGGTTGGCTTTATAATCAGCGCGGCTCGGGGAAATTGCTGTTTTTGCACGTGCGTGATGGCTCAGGTTTTATTCAAGGAATTTTGGCTAAGGCCGATGTTGCTGAAGATGTTTTTGAGCAAGCCAAAAAAATTAACCAAGAAGCATCTATTATTGTCACTGGATTAGTGAAACGCGAAGAACGCGCACCTTATTGTGGTTATGAGCTTCACTTAGATGGCGTGGAGCTCGTTTCTGATTGCCCCAATTATCCCATCGCAAAGAAAGCCCACGGCGACGCTTTCCTCATGGATCACCGCCACCTGTGGCTAAGATCACGACGTCAACACGCCATCTTACGCATTCGCGCAACCATTGTTAAATCAGTACGGGATTATTTTGACAGCAGAGGCTTTTTGCTCGTCGACAGTCCTATTTTTACGCCCAATGCTTGCGAAGGTACTTCCACCTTATTTGAAACTAAGTGGTTTGATGATTCAAAAGCCTATTTATCCCAATCAGGCCAGCTCTATCAGGAAGCGGCGGCTATGGCATTTGGAAAAACTTATTGCTTTGGCCCTACTTTTAGAGCAGAGAAAAGTAAAACTCGTCGCCATTTAAATGAATTTTGGATGGTTGAGCCTGAAGTTGCATTCATGGATTTGGAAGGAGATATTGAACTCGCCGAAGACTTTTTGTGCTTTGTCGTCGAGCAAGTCTTAAATAAACATGAACAAGAACTCACCGAAGTACTTGAGCGCGATTTGGCACCTTTAAGAAAAATCACCAAACCCTTCGTGCGTATGAGCTACACTGAAGCCGTAAAAATGATTCAGGAAATCCAAAGCACAATCGAAGATCCAGAGCAAAAGAAATTGCTTGATATTCATTGGGGCATGGATTTTGGCAGTCCCCATGAAACAGAACTCACCAAGCGTTTTGATAAACCGATTGTGGTTCATGGTTTTCCTTCTGCCGTCAAAGCTTTTTATATGAAGAAAGACGAGAAAGATCCAAAGATCGCGCGCTGCATGGATATTTTAGCTCCTGAAGGTTATGGCGAAATTATCGGCGGCGGTCAGCGTGAAGATAATCTCGAGTTTTTGCTTAAAGAAATTGAGCGTCATGGTCTTAATCAAGCTGATTTTGAATGGTTTTTAGATCTGCGGCGCTACGGCTCAGTGCCCCATGCTGGTTTTGGTCTGGGCATCGAGCGTACAGTCGCCTGGTTATGCGGTTTGCACCATGTTCGCGAAACCATTCCTTTTGCCCGTACCCTCGATCGCCTTTACCCTTAGGATGACTATGGAAAAGCTTTATTTTCGCCAACTTTTGTCGGGTCGTGATTTTGCGGTGGATAATATTGCCGCTGAGCAAATGGGAAATTTTGTTTATCTGATCGGCGACCAGGAAAAAGGTGAATGCATTGCTATCGATCCCGCTTGGGATATTGAAGGAATTTTATCCATCGCTCGTCAGGATAATATGAAAATAGTGGGAGCCTTAGCGACACACTACCATCCCGACCACGTCGGTGGCCATATTTACGGCGTTGATATTGAGGGTCTTTCGGAACTGCTCGCCAAAAATCCATGTAAAATCCATGCCCATCGCTTGGAGAAAGAAGGCATTCTGGCGGTGACACAAATTTCAGCAAATGACATCGTCGCTCATGATTCAGGTGACCTGGTGATGGCGGGCGATATTGCCATCGAAATACTTCATACTCCAGGGCATACGCCCGGTTCATGCTGTTTTCGCATCAAAAATGCTCTTGTTTCCGGCGATACCTTGTTTCTTCGCGGCTGCGGCCGCGTGGACCTGCCTGGCGGTGACGTCGATGAAATGCATCGGACCATTCACGAGCGCTTCAGCACTATCAGCCCCGATACCATTGTTTATCCAGGCCATTCCTATGGCGGTGAGCATGAAACTATGGCCACGCTAAGAGTTGAGAATCCAGTATTTAAACACTTCGACAGCAAAGCTTTTCGTCGTTTATTTTCTTAGTTTAATTTAAGCCGGCAAATCCCACATTATTCGGGGGATCCCGCGGCGTGTGCGCGGAGTTTTGCACCAATGATTGCCGAAGTTTTGCAAAATGGCTCAGTACAGGCAAAAATATACTTTGCTAGGGTATATTTTTAAGCAAAGCCTTAGACACTGAGGAGAACATGGGCAAGCGACAGCCAATTTTCGATGCACCCGTAACGGTTTATTTGGTGGGCAGCAGAAAAGACTATTCTCGACCGATCAAGGAAAATTTTTCTTCTCATCATTTTCATCCGATTGACCTCGATGAACTCGATCAACCGGTCCTATCGCTCATCACTAACCTTGAGCATGGATGGGAAAAAATAAATACTATTAATCGCACCGTACTCGATTTAATGGCTAAAGATTTTGAGAAGAATTATCTCCTCACTAATGAACTCCTTTTCGGCAAATATGATGAGATTATTTTTCATCAAGTAAAAAAAATGGCCGATGCGAGGGGTTCGCTCTTTTTGCCAGTCCTCTTTGTAGATGGAAAGGATAAACTGCATCCTCTAGCGAAAGAGCTCAAAGAATCCCGCTATTATTTAACGCTCGACCCCGGAAATATCGACAACGCTGTCGAAACCATCTTGGCCTATATAAAAACCATGGTCGATGATTTTAGCGCTCAACCCGACTTGATCTGCGATGAAGTAATCATTGACGAAAGCGAGAATCAGCCCGCGCGCGCCTTCATAAAAAGTGGCGTGGTGTCTTATAATAAACGCTTTTTAGGAGAGTGGAAACCAAGTCTCTTCTCGCTCTACATTCGCAATGCCGAGGGCAATATCATTGCCGGCGTTTGTGGCGATTATATTCACGCCTATGCTCGACTAAACTGGACCTGGGTTCATGAAGAATTTCGTAGTCGTGGTGTTGGTCGAAGAGCAATGCTCGCGGTGGAGGCTTTTGCGAAGGAAAAAGGCTGTCGTTATATGCAGCTTGATACGATGGATTTTCAAGCCAAGCCATTTTATCAAAAGCTTGGATTTCAGGTGGTGGCTACTTTGCCTGATTGGATCAATGGGCATGATTGCTTTATTATGCGGAAAGAAATTGCGGCTCCCCTTTAAAGAAGCTGTCGATAAACGCTGATTTGTCATACTCGGGCTTGACAGGCGTTGTTGCATAAATAGATTTTGGGGCAAAAAGCTATGCACCACGCTCCCTCGCCC
>CAYJDW010000045.1:0-6037 GCA_964368985.1 uncultured Myxococcales bacterium
GCTATGCTTGGGGCGGTGGGCTTGAGCGTGCGCTGGCTGGTGATTTTATTTACGCCTCGGAGAATGCCACTTTTGGTTTAGTCGAAACGAAGCTTGGACTCATTCCAGGTTTTGGCGGGATTGCTCGTTTGTCTAAACGGGTAGGCACCGCTTTTGCCAAAGAAATGATATTTTCGGCGGCCCAACTTAATGCAAGTGAAGCACTGCGCATCGGGTTGGTAAATCGTGTGGTGAGTGAAGGGGAAGTGCTCGAGACTGCTAAAAACCTCGCTGACAAAATCAACGAGCGTGGTCCTTATGCCGTAGCGCTCGCCAAAAAACTCATGCTTGATGCCGACAGTTCAAGTGTTGCCACCCTGAATACTATGGAGCGTTCCGGCTTTGGTTTGGTCTTTGCCAGCCGAGATCATAGCGAGGGGATCAATGCCTTTTTGGAAAAACGCGCTGCCAATTATGAAGGCGCTTAGCGAGGAGAGAAAATGAGCTTTATCTTGGATGAGACGCATGAGCTATTACAAAAAACCTGTAAGCAATTCGCAGAAAAACGCTTGGCGCCTAAGGCCCATGAGTTTGACAAAACCCATACTTTTCCAGCGAGTGAAATAAAAGCTCTCGGGGAGCTCGGCCTGATGGGAGTATTTATTCCGGCCGAATACGGGGGCGCGGGCCTCGATGCTATGTCATATGTCATTGCCATGGAAGAGATAAGCGCGGGTTGTGCGTCGTGTGGTGTGGTGATGAGCGTAAATAATTCGCTCTTTTGTGATCCGATTTATAAATATGGCTCATCACAGCTTAAACACAAACTTCTTCCAGCTTTCGCCTCGGGGAAAAAACTTGGTTGCTTTGCCTTAAGTGAACCAAATAACGGCTCGGATGCCGCTGCTATGCTCACTACCGCGAAATCCGATGGGGATCATTATATACTCAATGGCACTAAAGCGTGGATTACCAATGGCTATGAGGCGGATGCAGCGATTGTATTTGCTACCGTCGACCCAAATCTGAAGCACAAAGGAGTAGTGGCCATTGTGGTAGATATGCCAACGCCAGGCCTTAGTTTAGGAAAAAAAGAAGACAAGCTTGGCATCCGAGCGTCATCAACGTGCAATCTGATTTTTGAAGATTGTCGGGTGCCCAAAAATAACATATTGGGAGAAGTGGGTGATGGCTTTCGCATTGCCATGTCAGTGCTTGATGGCGGACGTATTGGGATTGCGGGCCAGGCTTTAGGCATTGGTCGTGCGGCCATGGAAAGTGCGGCCAAATATGCCAATGAACGAAAAGCTTTTGGCAAAGCCTTGGCGGAAATTCCGTCGATTCAAAATAAATTTGCAGAAATGGCCATGCGACTTGATGCAGCGCGCCTTTTAAGCTACCGAGCTGCCTGGTTGAAAGATCAAAAGCAGTCTTTTACCAAAGAGGGAGCGATGGCCAAACTTATGGCTTCTGAAGGTGCGACCTATATTGCCCATCAGGCCATGCAAGTATTTGGTGGTAATGGCTATGTGACAGAATATCCGGTAGAGCGTCATTATCGCGATGCGCGCATTACTGAGATTTATGAGGGTACCAGTGAGATTCAGCGTTTGGTTATTGGCACGCGGGTTTTGCGGGAATTTGCGCAGTAGAGAAAAGTTTGGGAGGCTAGTGATATGACCATTATTGATAGTCTCAAAAATATGCCGACGAGCGTGCGGATCATGGAAGTTGGTCCGCGCGATGGACTGCAAAATGAAAAAACCATTGTCGATACCGCGAGCAAAATAGCTTTCATTGAAAATTTGGTGGACGCCGGAATCAGGCGCATTGAAGTGACCGCCTTTGTGAGCCCGCAGTGGATACCGCCCTTAGCCGATCAAACTGAAGTGGCCTTGGGGATTAAAAAAAAGCCGGGGGTTAGTTATGCGGCCCTTGTTCCTAATGTACGTGGCTATGAGCGCGCCATTGCTACCGGAAAAATTGACGAAGTTTCCATTGTTATTGCGGCCTCTAATACCCACAATCAAAAAAACCTCAACGCTGATATGGCCGCTGTGCTGGAGCGTTATCGCGAGCTTGCTACGCGTGCCCGCCGCGATAAGATACCCTTTCGGGGCTATATTTCTTGCACTTTTGGTTGCCCTTATGAGGGCAAAGTATTGCCTAAAACCGTTGTGTCCTTGGCTGAAGAATTATTGCAGATGGGGGCTTATGAACTGGCCCTCAGCGATACAATTGGAATAGCCGCGCCCCTAGACATTATCACTATGTTAAGCGAAGTGTTAAAAGTTGCCACAAAAGAATATATAGCGCTGCATATGCATGACACGCAAGGCATGGCTTTGGCCAATATTTGGACGGCTTTGACTTTCGGGATAGCATCTTTTGATTCATCTGCAGGGGGCCTTGGTGGTTGCCCCTATGCTCCTGGTGCTTCAGGCAATGTTGCCACTGAGGATTTGGTCAATATGCTTGGTGCCATGAAAATAGCGACGGGAATTTCGGTGGATGAATTGGTCAAAGCCTCACTAAGTATGGCGAATATATTGAAAAAACCACCTGTGGCGAGAATGGTCGCCATGTGCCAAAGCTCGAGTAATTAACGGTGAATATGAAAAAGAGTTTATTTTTATTATTAGCCCTCATGTTGGTGTGCTTCGTGTCGGTATGCGATTGTTCTGGCCTGCTGAGAGCTTCGCAGGAGCTAGCGAAAATAACTGCCGTTAATGATGGCGCTAAAATGGAAAGAACTGAGCTTCTCAATGCCATTTCGGTGATTGGTGATAAAAAAGAAAAAGGGGCAAGCGGTCAAATCGCGAAGTTGATGCTCACCACCAACGATCTGGCGGTCGGCAATGCCTGTATCAGCGCTTTGAGCGACATTAACGAGCCCGAAGCGATGGATGCGATTATTAATTTCGTAGAAAGAAAACCTGCCATCATTAGACGTCAAGCCATCATTGCCGCTCGAAAAATAGCCAATCAAACTGCCGCGGAATGGTTATTGGTGATGGCCTACGGCCATGATGATGCCATGGTGAGGAAGGAAGCCTCAGAAGCCTTGGAAGTAGTCGAGGAAAAGCTGGGCTTGTCCAAAAAATAGCCCTTAGCAATTACTCACTAAGAAAATAATAAGTAATATAACTCCCGGCACACCCAAGAGCCATCCTAATAGGTACCACATGGTTAAGTCCTGCAATTAAATAGTGTATTTTTTGCCTTCTATATGTTGATAACAAGGGGCCCAATAAAAATCACTCAATTTGATCTTAATTCAATGCATGTTAAAGCTGGCTAAATAGCCCAAATCTGAGGTCAATTTATAAATTTGGACTTGCGACGCCGAGCCCGCTACGCTTGCCAGGACCAATTTATAGACGCAGAAGTGGGGGAAACATGGATGTAATAAAAGTACTATTGGCCGATCATCGAGCACTCCAAAAGATGGTGAATAAAGTTCATAAAACATCGGAGCGAGCTATTAAAGTGCGACAAGAATTGTTTGAAAAAATTAAGCATGAAGCCACAGTTCATGAGAAAGCCGAAGAAAAATACTTTATATATGGAAATTAAAAAGAAATTCCTGGCTGAAAAACTGCACGACAAATTACTTTTTACTGATGGCGAAATGAATATCTAGCACCCAGCGAAATACCTTCGCTGGGAGAAGATACTCAGCGTTTTACTCAACAAATACGGTTTGTGATGAGCCGTCGCTGGCGCTAAAAGTCAAATGAGCAGGTATTTCATTAGCGGATACTGGGTAAGTAGTGGTTTGAATGTTGCAGTTCGGCCCATTTGCATTTTCCCCATCAACAATGACGTCGATAAAACAAATGGGCGGATAAATTTCAAGGCAGTATCCAGGGATCATGGCGACGGTAGGAGTTTGGCTTTCGTAACCAAAGCAATAAGATATATCGAGCTTAACTTCTTGTTTTTCTGGGTCGAAAGTCGCGCTCGTAATTGTTGCTGCCATTAGAGTGTGCATTGAAAAAAAGCTAGCTAAAGAAATAAACACAAACTTTTTCATGGTGAACCTCTTTAAAAAGTTGCATATAAATTTTGTGCATGTGAGGAGTGTTTTTGTTTTATTTAGTTTTTTTAATATGATGAAGTTCTAGAGATTAGCCAGTGAATCTTTAAATAATTCTGTGCAGGTAGCGATTTCTTATGTTATCGAAAAGCTTTTTAATTAGGTTTAATTTTTTAGTGTCTTTGCATTTATCCTCATGGCATGCAAAAATACAGAGCCTTGAATGCAGCTATCGAGGGGCTCTTTGTCGGCCTCTTAAATGTCCTTAATTAGCCTAAAAATAATAACCTAACTAAATTTAAAAATCTTACAGCACTTTCATATCGAAATAAGCAATTAGGCACGTTGCATATGCTCCTAACACTCAGAGCTGCCATAGTAACACGATTGACATTTTCAGCGCCAGCCTCGATCCTTAGTCTATTGTTTAATATAAAAGAGGTAAATGCCATGAGAAGAATTTTTAACATATTCTTAATGTTTTTTTTAACTTTAAATTTTGCCACAGGTGCTAACGCTGGCGGAAAAAAATGGCGTTCAGGCAATAATTACCAGACCATAGAACAACAGCGTCGCTATGCCCGGATGACAAAAAAAGACCCGTATTCTAAGCTTTTTCAGGTGACTCCAACAGCTTTGGATTTTACGGATTCTACTCATCTTTTCATAGGTTTATTATTATTTTCTTCGTTAATAGAATTTGGTAATACGCCAAAAATAGCTCTTAGAGCTAATGCAAAGCATTGGTCTTATCCCTTTACCGTTGAAAATGGTGAAAAAGCGATTATCCCAAACGATTTTCAACTACCGGCTTTCGGTCAACAACAAGACCAGGGCGTCGGATTTAGCAAGTACTTTCTTGCTCATGTTCACCCTGGTCTGTATAATAAACCCACTAAAAGATTATCAAATGATGAATTGATTGAAAAATGTTACAATGAAAATCTTATTAGAATGGATTTTGATGGTCAGGCCAAATGTTTCCATAGTCAAGAAATGATAGGGGCTCTTGAATTTGATCAGTCTTTCGTCGAATCAGGTCCTGATGATAGATTGTTTTCTGATAAGGCTTACGAGTGGCTTCAGGAAGAATTTTTTCCTAAATATAACCAAGATACATCCGTACTTTTTTATGAAAAATTTTTCACTAACGACCCTAGAGCATTTCAAAATAATATCAAAAAACTCAATGCCATTTTTCAAGAAGGATCATCTGGCTATTTTGGTAAAGAGTTTCGGGATTCAAGAGGAGCACTATATATATTAAATAATAATAAATTCCCGGAAATGAGAAAAATAACAACATGGAAAAAATATATAATAAAAAGAGCTCCTCATCTTTTAGATTCATATTATGCCATCGAAGATATTGCTAACGATTTGGCTCGTCATCTAGCAGAAATACCCGCTTTTGCGCAGTTTGCCAGTAAGGCTGCTTCTCAACCTTTTGACGTTAGAATGACTGCAGCTGTTACTTATATTGCTTTGTCTAAGACTTTTGAAAAGTACCTGGTCTTAACAGAAAACTTTTCTTTGGTGCCATCATATACTAACAAAGAATTTTATGAATTATTTACTGAATTGAGAAAAGATACTCTCAAACTATTTGAAAGTGACCCTATAAAAGCGGCCGCTTATTTTCACTTTAAATATGTTATCATCCATCCACATGAAGATGCTAATGGGCGAACTGCTAGAGCGATTATGAATGTCATTTTGATGAGCGTAGGGATAGATCCAGTTTTTTTTCCTTCCAACAATCAATATCAGGATGCATGTTTGCGTTCCATCAAAGCTAATTCAGAAGTACCTTTCGAAGATTTCTTAAAAAATCTTATTTACGTTCAGCAAAAAGAAAAGAAATTCTTCTTGGAATTCAATAAAAAGCTCGATGCATGTGAAAAAGATTGTCAAGCAATTCTCGATGGATATTTTGAAGAGAATTTTAGTGGTTAAAAGAGTTTAACCCAGAAATGCCCCAAGAGCAAAATTTCTCCATAGCATTGGGGTGCAGTCTTT